>NZ_JBYSWK010000070.1:0-18850 GCF_058781025.1 Heyndrickxia sp. FW510-T9
TGAAACTACTAAGGTACTACCGTAAAGAATTATAGGTAGAAAATACTTCACTTTATTATTTCCCTTTCTTTAAAAAATGTTTTTTGTTACGAGTTTCAAAATAAGTTTTAAACGATAATGCTTTAATCATTGCTAGAATATCTTCAAGAGTAAACCCTTTAAGTATTTTTTGGGGACTTTAGGTGTATCTACATTTTTCGCTATTTTTTCTTTATATCCTTCTTTTTTCACACCATCTAAAGAATGCCTTAATCATCTTAAAAATAGAAACAATATTTTGAGATAGTACTCCGGCAATTTGTTGCAATAAAATATAAGATTTCAAATCATAAGTAGAAATACTTTCTAGTTGACTAATACCTCTTTTTGTAATTAAATATTCATTTAATTGTTTGTACTCTTGCCTTTTGTTCTTAATTGTCTTTGCGATAAAACCTTTTGCTATACAATGATACATATACACTTCTAAAACATCTTCTAACAACTAAAAAAACCACCTTCCTATGGTTTAGTTACCATTAGAAAAAGTGGTTTCGGACTAGCATGATGAAAGTTAAAGCATCCATAGAAAAATCTATGATGAAATATTCACTCCAGGACAAAATAATTATAAAAAATTATATTAATTTATTTCAAAAATGAAATTCATCCTTAGAGCAACATTACTTTCATTATTTCATTTGCTTGTTCATTGCATTCAACATTTGATTGATTTTCTTTTGGGATGGTTTCATACCCATTTGTGTCATCATCATTTTAAGCATTTGTTCATTAATTGGTGGATTTTTCTTTAAGTAGTTCATCATATATTTTCGTGCTATGAAAAATCCAATGGCAATTCCTGCTAGTAGTGCCACAACGATTAGTAAATATCCCCACCAAGCCATCGCGTTTATTTCCTCCTTCATGTTGTCTAACTTTTAGTGTACTAAATCCTCAACCATTATACAATATTTCAGTTATGTTTCAAACGTATTTTCGTTCTTTTATTGGTTTTATCCATCCAAAACGCTCATTTTCAATATCAATCGCAAGTAATTGGCCATCGTATTTTTTTAAGGCCTCTAAAAAAATTGACTCTGAATCGTATTTTCCCCAAGCATTTAAACAGATCATCTGCTCCTCAACCTGAAGCTCTACGCCTTTCTCGTCATTATTCCCTGTAAAAAGATATTTTCTTCCATCCCATATCCATTCACTCTTTTTTGAGAGGGATTGATTTAGTAAATGATGAATATTTAATATAGGCAGAGGCTTTGTTATATATTTTATTTGTTTCTTTATAATATCTTTTAAACTACCTCTTACATATAAGTATTGGAGAAATAAGTCATAGAACATTCTTTCTCTTCCATAATAATATTCGGCTACTTCATTCTCAATCAAATAGATTTGATAGGATCTCATGAAAAATCTCACTCCCGAGTTTTTCTTTCCTATCATTATACAAAAAGTATAAAGCATTTATTGTCAAAAGTTGTTTGAAAATTTTATTTATTTTGTCGAAAAAAGGAGAATACAGAGCCTTATTTATTTTTAAGCATTAATATAAAAAAACTAGGTATAATATTATATTTCAATAATTTAATATGGATAAAATGGTATTCCATCATATTCTGATTTCATTAGAAGTTCAGAGACCGTAACCATCTCAAACCCAGCTTTTTTTAATTGAGGTAAAATAATTTCTAGTGCTTTTACAGTCTGACTGCGGTCTCCTCCAGAATCATGCATTAATATGATATCACCTGGCATTGTATCGGAAAGTATATTCTCAGCTATTTTATTAGCCCCTGGCTCTTGCCAATCTCTTGAATCCTGGTTCCATGTCCAAATAATTACTCGATACCCAGCTTCCCTTGCAGTTTGAATAATTCGTTTATTATAATATCCCCCTATAGGACGAAATAAAGCTGGACTTAATCCGGTCGTTTCTTTGATTATTTTTTCTGTTTTCTCCATCTCGTTTTTTAAATGCTTTTGGGATAAATTAGATGAAAAATGATGGCTATATGTATGATTTGCAATTTCATGTCCTTGTTTTGCTTCTTCCTGGACAATTTCTGGGTATTCTCCGACATGCTCTCCTATTACAAAAAAAGTTGCTTTGGCATTATGCTTTTTTAGGAGTTTTAAGATTTGTGGAGTAAATAATGGATCTGGACCGTCATCAAAGGTTAAGGCAACGATTTTTTTTGATGTTCTTGTATTCCAAATGGCATCACCAGATTTTTCAAATTCGAATCTCATGGTCGATTTCGAAAATACTATATCGTGCTCAAAAAGTGTTATGGTTATAAAAATTATGAAGAATATCCATATTTTTTTCATAAAGTAATCCTCTCTTATACAAAGAGTCATTTACTTTAGATTCCCTTAAATTATCACTTATTATGTTTATTAATAAATGGAAATATTATTAAAATAAATCATTCCTTAAGCAAAAAACACGCATAAAATGCGTGCTTTTTGTTAGATTGATTTCTTATTTTTGAAGTAAAGCTTTTACACGGCCAACAACATTTTCAACAGTGAATCCGTATTCTTCCAAAATTTTCTCACCTGGAGCAGAAGCGCCAAAGCCATCAATTGCAAGGATTTCTCCTTCATCTCCAGTATAGCGATCCCATCCAAATGGAGAAGCCATCTCAATAGCAAATCTTTTCTTTACAGTTTTCGGAATGATTGATTCTTTATATTCTTTACTTTGTTGTTCAAAGCGATCCCATGAAGGCATGCTGATTACAGAGGCATCGATTCCTTCTTTAAGAAGTTCACTTTGAGCTGCTACAGCAAGATTCACTTCAGATCCAGAAGCAAGCAGCAATACATCCGCATTTGTCTTCTCAGAAGGAGAAACAATATACGCACCTTTATCAACACCTGTTTGAGCCTTTGCACTAGTTAATTTTAATGTTGGTAACCCTTGACGTGTAAGTACTAATGCAGTAGGTCTGTCCTTAGATGTTAATGCTATTCTCCAAGCTGCTGCTGCTTCGTTGCCATCAGCCGGACGAATTACCGAAATATTTGGCATTGCACGAAGAGCCGCCAATTGTTCAACTGGCTCATGTGTCGGCCCATCTTCACCAACTGCAATACTATCATGAGTAAATACATATGTGACAGGCAATTTCATTAACGCTGCAAGGCGAATAGCTGGTCGTAAATAATCAGAGAACACAAAGAATGTTCCGCCATATACTTGTAATCCACCATGAAGAGCCATACCATTCATAGCTGCGCCCATTGCAAATTCACGAACACCAAACCAGATATTTCTACCATCATAAGAATCCGGTGTGAAATCCTTTTCACCTTTTATCATCGTGTTATTAGATCCGGCAAGGTCAGCTGACCCTCCGATAAAGGTAGGTACATTTTTTGCGATGGCATTTAAAACTTCACCGCTTGATGCACGGCTTGCAATGCTTTTGCCTTCTTCATAAACTAGAATATCCTTATCCCAATCTTGAGGAAGTTCACCGTTTAACGATTGTTCTAATTGTGTTGCAAGCTCTGGATATTTCGTTTTATATCCTTCGAATAAATGATTCCATTCTTCTTCTTTTTTTGCTCCTGCATCAACAATTTTTTCATTAAATCTGTCATAAACCTCTGATGGAACATGGAAATCTTCTTCAAATGTCCATTTATAATAGTCTTTTGTCAGTTTTAATTCATCAGCACCAAGAGGAGCACCATGAACTGCAGATTTTCCGGATTTGTTTGGAGACCCGTATCCGATAACAGTCTTAACCTCAATCATTGTTGGACGAGTATCATCAGATTTTGCTTCTTCAAGAGCTTTCGCTATTTCTGCAAAGTCATTGCCATCCTCTACACGAATATATTGCCAACCATAAGATTTAAATCTTCCTTCCACACTTTCAGAGAAAGATTTATCCAAATCACCGTCTAAAGAAATGTCATTAGAATCATACAATACTACCAATCGACCTAATTTCAAATGTGCAGCTAATGAAGCAGCTTCACTTGAAATACCTTCCATTAGATCACCATCACCACATAGTGCATATGTAAAATGATTAATTAAATCGAAATTTTCTTTATTATAAACACCAGCAATATGACGTTCTGCCATTGCCATCCCTACTGCCATTGCTATACCTTGGCCTAATGGACCAGTCGTTGCTTCTACTCCATCAGTATGTCCATATTCAGGGTGGCCTGGAGTTTTACTTCCCCATTGACGGAAATTTTTTAATTCATCCATACTCAAGTCATATCCGGATAGATGAAGTAAGCTATATAAAAGCATAGAACCGTGACCAGCAGATAAAACAAAACGATCGCGGTTGAACCACTTTGGATTTTTAGGGTTGTGATTCATAAATCGAGTCCATAAAGTGTATGCCATTGGGGCAGCACCCATAGGTAACCCGGGGTGACCAGAATTTGCCTTTTCGATTGCATCAATTGATAGTGTACGAATAGTTGTTACCGATAATTGATCTGTATTATCAAACAAAATTATGCATCCTTTCTAATAAAAAAATAACATTCAATTACATATTATCTTATGTTTAGCATATTAACTCAATAAATTACCATATAATTTTTAAAAATATATTAAAAAAGGTTTACATTAATATTCCTTAATGTAGCTTTTTATTTTGCAGGTCTCGCAATTTTTTAGGTGTAACTTCTTCTCCATTTGGATCAAAAACTCTAACTGTCTCTATCGTGTTTTTCATAGATGAACGAAAAGACTCTAAATATTCTCTTCTAAGTCTAGACTGTTCTTTCGCTTCTTCAACAGTTAACCCCTGCTCTTTAGACTTTTTTGCAAGTTCATTTATTCTTGATATTTTTTCTTTTGAAAGCATAAATTTACTCCTTTTTAGAAGGATGAAAATAAATCAACCCTACTTTAATAAGAGTTATGTTACTAAAAAAAGAGTCCTTTATCAAGAATGGACTCTTTTAAACTATAGCTTTTCTTCTTGCGAAAACTCTTGAAACCTTCTATGTACTGTTGCTTTTGAAACATTATAACCAAAGCCGCGCAATGTGGCAGCAATTTCCGCAAATGTAAGTCCATTATTTCTTAATCGCGCAATCTCTTCTATTGGAATACTCTTTCTTTCTCTGCCTAATACATTTCCATTCCGTTCCAAATTATTTTCAGGATGATACCCATTTGCCACCGCTCTTTTCATCCCGCGTTTAATTTTCAAGTTATGTAATTTGCGTTGGTATTCTTCGACCATACTCACAATATTTAACACCATAGAATCTGAGTCTGAAAGCTCTAGTTCACCATTATTATCTAAACAATATACTTTCACATTTTCTTTTTTTAGACAATGAAGTAAAGCAATCTTGGCGTTTCCTCTCCCTATTCTCGTTTCATCCTGCACAATAATCGACTCTATCTCTTTGTCTTTTATATTATCAAGCATTTCTAGTACTCCCGGCCTATCTAAATCATACCCACTTGCTTGATCGTGGATAATATTAACAATCTTTAAGTTCCATTCTTTCGCAGCCAAAATTAACTCTTCTTCCTGGCGAGATAAAGATGTTTCCTGGGATTGTTTCGTAGTGCTAACTCGACAATAAATAATTGCATTCATATTAATTTACCTACTTTGCTTCAGAAGCTAATTGTGTTACCTTTTCAACTTTATTTTTAATTTTTATTGGTATTACAATTGTCTGTCCTTCTTTAATATTTGTGGTGCTTAAATTATTTTCATCTTGAACCCATTTTATGAAATCTAATTGTGACATTCCATTTTCCATTCTATATGTATCTGCGATTTCCCACAACGATTGACCTTCAGATACAATAATATGTTCGTATGAATTGGATCGGTCATCTAATTGAATGATCATTGTTAGTCCAAGCAATAATGAAAGAATAACTAGAATAATAGCATATGAATAATTTTTCCATAATTTCAACATAAGATATCCCCTTTTTTCGAATATATGTTCGTTTTATTGTTTTAAGTATAATAAGAACGCATGTTTGATGTCAACATTTTTTTCGAACTTATGTTTGTATAATTAAAAAGGTAATGATATAATTAAATTAATAAATAGTCGAATCTTCGATTGTAGAGGTGTTATATATGACAAAGCTTTCAAAAAGACAGCTAGATATTTTGGAGTTCATTAAACAGGAAGTAAGAATGAAAGGCTATCCACCATCCGTTCGTGAAATTGGAGAGGCAGTTGGACTAGCCTCCAGTTCAACCGTACACGGTCACCTATCAAGGCTTGAGAGTAAAGGGTTAATTCGTAGAGATCCCACAAAGCCAAGAGCAATAGAAGTTCTTAATTTAGATGATACGATTCCTCAGCAAAACATTGTGAATGTTCCTCTTGTCGGGAAAGTAACAGCTGGAATGCCAATTACAGCGATAGAAAATGTCGAAGATTATTTCCCATTACCGGAACATCTAGCACCTTCTGACGAGAATATATTTATGTTAGAAATCGTTGGAGAAAGTATGATTGAGGCTGGTATTCTAGACGGGGATTATGTGGTTGTCCGTCAGCAGCAAACAGCAAATAACGGTGACATCGTTGTGGCTATGACAGAAGAAGATGAAGCCACTGTTAAAAGATTTTTTAAAGAAAAGAATTATTTTCGTCTACAGCCGGAAAATTCTACAATGGAACCAATTATATTACCGAATGTAACTATTTTAGGAAAAGTAATTGGACTATATCGTCAAGCAATTCATTAAATAAAAACCCAAAAGGTTGGAATATCCTATCCTTTTGGGTTAAATTATTTTTAGTAGACTTATTTATCACTTTTTGTCATGTTTTTTGTTCCGCTATATAATCCGCTTGCAGATAAACCAAGCATTAAACCAACAATAATTCCTTGTTTTATATTAGTGCCTAAATAAAATATTCCAAATAAGAGTCCGAGTATTACAGCAATGAACGGTGAATATTTTTTAGGAAATCCCGCCCTCTTAAACAGCTCCACCACACCAAGGATTAACGGAATAATGGCAACATCATATACCTCAAACACTTTACACCACCTCCGATTTTCTAATGATATATCTTATGCTCGTCCCCATTACCTTCATGAATATCTTTTCTCTTAATATATTTTATTTATATTTTTAAAAATGATTGGATTATTTTCATATCTCATCCTTTTTTTAAACCAATTTCCAACTTTTATCCAAAGAAAAAAGCACCATCATAGGTGCTTTCATTACTTCTTCATGGATTGTTTTTTGATAAATTTATCCCTTTCTCCTCCGTCCGAGAGTTCCTCCGAAAACGCATGATCCTTTTGTTTAGTAGAAACAAACTTGGAGGATTGAAGTACCTCAGAAGGTAAATTATTATTTGGAGCCGCTTCATCATTCCATTTCACACAATCTCACTCCTTTTTAAAAATAGTATTTGTAGTTAAAGCAATAAAATGTAAATAAAACAAATAAGAGTTCTAAAATATATATGCAAATATCTTTTTATTTTCTAACCAATTAAAAATCCCCTTAATAGTGCTGGTATCAAGGGGTTCTTCTATTAATACATGTTTAAATATTGTTCTCTTTCCCAAGGGTGGACTTGCGTTCTAAACATATCCCATTCAATTTCTTTCGCCTCAAGGAAATGTTCCAAAATATGCTTTCCAAGCGCACTAACCATTACTTCATCCGACTTTAAATTATCTAATGCCTGATAAAGTGTTGATGGAAGATCTACAATTCCAGCTTCTTCCCGCTCTTGTTTATTCATCACATAAATATTGCGATCAACCGGAGCTGGTACTTTTAAATTATTTTTAATGCCATCTAAGCCTGATTTTAATAACACTGCCATAGCCAAATATGGATTTGCTGCTGGATCTACGCTACGTACTTCAACGCGTGTACTTAGACCGCGAGAAGCAGGAATTCGAATAAGAGGACTGCGATTTTGTGCAGACCACGCTACATAACAAGGTGCTTCATAACCAGGAACTAATCGTTTGTATGAATTAACAGTCGGATTGGTTACGGCAGTAAAGTTTGTTGCATGCTTGATAATACCTGCAATAAATTGATAAGCGACATCACTTAATCCAAGTTCACCCTTTTTATTGTAGAAAGCATTTTCACCTTTTTTGAACAACGATAGGTTACAATGCATTCCAGAACCAGCTACTCCAAATAATGGCTTAGGCATAAATGTTGCATGCAGCCCATGCTTACGAGCAATTGTTTTAACTACCAACTTAAATGTTTGGATATCATCACATGCTTTTAATGCGTGCGCATACTTAAAGTCAATTTCATGTTGCCCAGGAGCTACTTCATGATGCGATGCTTCTACTTCAAATCCCATTTCTTCTAATTCAAGTACGATATCACGACGGCAATTTTCACCCAAATCTGTGGGGGCAAGATCAAAGTAACCACCATTATCATTTAATTCAAGTGTAGGCTCACCTTTTTGATCTAATTTGAATAAGAAAAACTCTGGTTCAGGTCCAAGATTGAAGTCAGTAAATCCTAATTCCTCCATTTCCTTAAGGACCCTTTTTAAGTTATTTCGTGGATCTCCATCAAAAGGAGTTCCATCCGCATTATGAATATCACAAATTAATCGAGCAACCTTTCCTTTTTCAGCAGTCCAAGGAAAAACTACCCATGTATTTAAATCTGGAAATAGATACATATCTGATTCTTCGATACGAACAAATCCTTCTATGGAAGAACCATCAAACATCATTTTATTATCTAAAGCTTTTCCTAACTGGCTTGATGGAATTTCAACATTCTTTATTGTTCCTAAAATATCTGTAAATTGGAGACGAATAAACTTTACGTTCTCTTCTTCAGCGATACGAATAATATCTTCACGGCTATATTTTGACAATGTGAACAATCCCCCTACATGGAAAAAATTAATTTTTTTCAGAAAAGTAATACTAACACTAAACCAAAGTTGTATTAATGATAAAATCTCGGAACTTCATTTTGTTTCGTGGATGTACGTTGGAATCGTCCAGCTTGCAGCATTTCTTCACGAAGTACTCTTCGAATTTGTTCGTCGGAAATACTAACTTTGTTTTCATCTGATGGCTGAGTTATTTCTTGTTCTGCATTTGTTACTTTCATTGTCAGGATTTTTTTAATTCCCGCCATATTAATTCCTTGCTCCAAAAATTCTTTAATCTCTAAAAGTAAATCAACATCATTTAAAGAATAAAGGCGGCGATTACCATCAGTTCGAGAAGGAGAGATCAATTTATGTTCTTCATAATATCTAATTTGGCGCGCCGAGAGCTCAGTTAATTGCATAACTGTACTAATTGGTAATATGGGCATGGAACGACGGATTTCTTTTTTGTTCATTTTGATTTCTCCTTCCTCCATCGAATAATATGAGTATACTTTGTGTTATTAAATATGTCAAGATGATGTTAGAATTTCTAACATGAAAAAATATAAGTAATTGTTTTCACTATTTTTACATCCTAACAGTACAGTGATTCAATGTGCTGTATAATAAATTCAAAATCAATTCGTTTGTCCACTTTAGGGACATGATGATCTTTCGGTACAAGTTCTTCTGTAGATACAAACTAAAAAATAGTTCCTTGGAACAGTAGAATGTTTACTCGTCATAGGCGAAACTCTTTGGCATTCTTGTATTTGTTGGCTTTTTTATAAAAAAAGACTGTAGATTTAAGTCTACAATCTTTTGCAAATATCTTGACACTTGCCTCGCTTGTCGTTGGTGGATTGGTTTATTTCATCAATTATTACCAATTGATAACTAGCGTTTGTATAATGAACGCTTAGACGCTTTCCGTTCTCCTTTTTCACGTATAGCTCAATTCCTAAAATAATTATATTAATATTGTTGAATAGGTACAAAAATCTTATAATATTGATAATGCACCAACGGGTAGGAGGAGTGGCCATGAACAAAGAAGAACGGCTCATAATGAATTTCAGGGACTTATACAACAAGATGGTTTGGCTTAATAAACCTATGATGGAAGACAGTCTCAATGGTTATAAGCCTTCTGAGGTACATTGTATCGAATCTATTGAAAAAAATGGAGATACCAATGTGACAAAACTTGCAGAGTCCCTTTATATGACTAGAGGTGCCATAAGTAAATTAACTAAGAAGCTTATTAAAAAAGGCCTTATCGAAAGCTACCAAAAACCGGATAACAAGAAAGAAATATATTTTAGGCTTACCAAGCAAGGGAAAGTAATTTATACAATCCACGAGGAACTCCACAAAGAGTTTCAAGAACGGGATAAAATCGTATTTGAACAAGTAACCGAAGAACAATTCGACAGTATGCTTAGCTTCGTGGAAATGTATAATAGGCATTTGGACGCAGAAATAAAGAAACAAGGAATAGATATTAATTAAATCGGAATAAATTTAAGTAATAAAACCACAGGCAGACGGACTCTATCGAGAACGAGCTGCCTTTTTACTGTCATTATTTTGTTGACGAAGAAGCAAAACTATGTTATCTTTTTGTTGACAAGGAAACAAACGATTACTTCTAAGAGGAGATTAATATGTCAATAGATAAAGTAAAAGAACCAGGATTACCAAAAGAAATTCTCACGGCTGCCTGGGCTATTGCACTTGGAGCAATTGCTCCAATGCTTGATTCAACTATGGTGAACATCGCCATCGATAAACTAACAAAGGATTTCAATACGACATTAGCTACCATTCAATGGTCCATTACAGGATATGTTTTAGCCCTCGCAATTGCAGTTCCAATATCTGGATGGCTAATGAACAAATTTAACGGAAAGAAAATCTTCGTCGGAGCAGTCATCGCCTTTGGTGTAATTTCTGTTCTCACTGGAATTAGTTGGGACATTTCCAGCTTCATCTTCTTTCGTTTGCTTCAAGGATTTAGCGCTGGAATTATAACTCCACTCATGTCAACACTCTTGGTTAAAACAGCTGGCCCAGAAAATATTGGGAAAGTTATGGCAATCGTTAGTACACCTATGATATTCGGCCCAATCTTAGGACCTGTAATCGGTGGCTTTATCGTTCAAGGTGCATCATGGCATTGGATTTTCTTCATCAATGTGTTCATCGTTTTAATTGCTGCACCACTTATGATGAAAACTATTCCAGACTTTGAACCATTCAACAAGGATAGTAAACTCGATGTTTTTGCGATTATCGATTTGTCCTTAATGAGTGCGGCATTGATTTACGGAATTACAAAAGCTGCGGATCATACATCATTTAACAACAGCGAAACAATCCTATGGGTGAGCATTGGTCTTGTATTAGCAGTAATTTACCCAGTATATAATCGTATTAGAAAGAATCAAACTGTGCTTCCAATGGATTTGTTTTCACACAAACGCTTCACAGCATCAAGCATCGGTTTGTTCTTAGCGAATATTGCCGTCATGGGACCAATGTTAATACTTCCATTGTTCTTTCAAAATCTCCGTCATTTCACGGCAATTGAAGCAGCGCTTGCGTTAATCCCTCAAGGAATTGGGATGCTCATTACTCGGCCAATGATTGGAAAAATGATTGATAAGATCGGTGCGAAATACGTAGTTATGGCTAGCCTTGTTCTTTCGCTGATCGGATCTATTCCACTTATCTTCATCACCGATAAAACAAGTATGATTTGGATTTCCATCGTATTGTTCATCCGTGGTACCAGTTTTGGAGGAATTATGCTTCCGTTGACGAGTGACGCTTATACAGGACTTGACAGCAAACAACTTCCAGAAGCAGGTGTCGGTATAAATATTATTGAAAACCTTGGTTCAAGCTTTGGTTCAGCTGCTATCGCCACCGTTGTAGCAACTGTCATAAAGGATGCGCAACCAACGATTGCGGGTGGTTTGAAAGGTTACCATGCCGGATTCTTAGTATCCGCCATTGTCCTTGCGGTAATCTTCATCCCCAGTCTATTTCTCACAAATAAAAAGAATGCAATAAAAAGAACCCGCGCTTGAACATTCGAGCGCAGGTTTTTTATTAGAAATGCTTTCGGAGATTATAGTCTACAGTCTGAGAACATCATTTCGGTGATCCATTATATTAACCCTTTGTTCATCAAACGGTCTAATGCGGAACAGACGGCAATTTTTACATGAGAATACGTCAATCCACCTTGAACATAAGCTGTATATGGTGGCCGAATTGGTCCATCAGCAGTAAGTTCAATACTTGCTCCTTGAATAAATGTACCTGCAGCCATGATAACATCATCCTCATAACCAGGCATATAGCTTGGATACGGTGTTACATAAGAGTTGACTGGTGAAGAAAATTGTATAGCCTGGCAGAATTCAATCATTTTATCTGGATCATCGAATTGAACAGATTGAATTAAATCTGTTCGGTATGAGTTCCAGGCAGGATGAGTATTCATACCAAATTTCTCGAGTATGGCAGAAGTGAACACTGCCCCTTTTAAAGCTTGTCCTACAACATGTGGCGCTAGAAAGAAACCTTGAAACATTTCCTGAAGACTATATAATGTAGCTCCAGCTTCTGCCCCAATCCCAGGGGACGTCATTCGATAGGAACAAGATTCAATATATTCTTTTTTTCCAACGATATATCCGCCAGTTTTGGCAATTCCTCCACCGGGATTTTTGATTAACGACCCAGCCATTATATCCGCCCCAACATGGCACGGTTCCTTTGTTTCTACAAACTCTCCATAACAGTTGTCAACAAAAACCACCACATCTGGTTTTATGTTTTTTAAGAAAATAATCATTTCTTCAATTTCGTCTATTGTAAAAGAAGGTCTTGTTGCATATCCCTTAGACCTTTGTATGCCAATCATCTTTGTATTAGGTTTAATGGCTTGTTCAATTGCGAAAAAGTCAGCTTTTCCATTATCCATAAGAGGAACACTATTATATTGGATATTAAACTCTTTTAAAGATCCATTTCCGCTTCCACGTATTCCGACAATTTCTTCTAACGTATCATATGGTCTACCTGTAATATAAAGTAATTCGTCACCTGGACGAAGGATGCCAAATAATGCGATGGAAATAGCATGGGTACCAGAAATGATTTGGGGGCGGACTAATCCCATTTCTGCCCCGAACACTTCTGCATATATTTTTTCTAATGTATCCCTTCCTATATCATCATATCCATATCCAGTTGAAGGAATAAAGTGTGTATCGCTCACACGTTGATTTTGAAAGCCTTGTAGGACCCTATATTGATTCTCATCCACACTTTTATCTATTTGATGATGTATCGATGCTATTTGTTTTTCCGTTTCCGCTACGATTGCTTGGAGTTTTTCTCCATTCATTAAGTTTTGAAACATTTTTTACTGCTCCTTCTATTGCTGAAATTGTTCTATCATTAAATGATTAGCTTTCTTATTATCTTACCAAATATTTTATGTAAAAATATCATATATTGCATAAGTTTTAGAAAAACACAAAAAGATAGCTAGTCAATTCGACTAGCTTACATTGTTCAATAATCTGGAAAAACTAAATCATTGCTACGTAATGTTATTAAATCGTAGCGGTCATACGTTCCATCAGAAAGCAATCTCATAGCTTGTGACCGTATAGATTTTTCAATAATATTTCTTACATAGCGTCCATTTGAAAAACTAATTGGATTTACCATTTTAATTAAGGCTAAGTGCTCTTTCAATTTGCGTTCCGCATCTTGACTAAGTATATATTCCTTATCATTCAGCATTCGTTTTCCAATTTCCATCAGTTGCTCGACTGTATAATCTGGAAAATGAAAAACAAGTGGAAATCTAGAATGAAGACCGGGATTTAGACTTAAAAAATAGTCCATTTCATTTGAATACCCAGCTAATATTAATATAAATTCATGCTGTTTGTCTTCCATATGTTTAACAAGTGTATCAATTGCTTCCTTTCCAAAATCCTTTTCACCACCACGCCCAAGAGAATAGGCTTCGTCAATAAAAAGGATGCCTCCAATTGCTTTTTTTATTAAATCTCGAGTTTTTTGAGCTGTGTGACCAATATATTCTCCTACTAAATCAGCCCGCTCCGCTTCAATCAAATGCCCTTTAGATAAGACATTCATTTTCTGAAATAGTTTTCCAATGATTCTAGCGACTGTCGTCTTTCCTGTTCCTGGATTACCTTTAAACATCATGTGGAGCGCTTGTTTTCCAGTTTTTAACCCTGCGGATTCTCTTTTTTTATTAATATAAATCCAAGCATACACTTCTTTAATCATTCTTTTCATTTCTTCCATCCCGACAAGCGCACTTAATTCAGATTCAATTTCCTTAAGTGCTTCATGTTCTGCGGAATTCGTCTTTGGAACAACTTCCCTATGGACATTAGATTGAGGTATTTCTCTTTGTTGAGCATTTAGTACAATACTTATCTGTCCGTTATTTTTCATACGTATTGGTTGATCCAAAGCGTTCACCTCACATTCTAAAAACAGTATACGCTTAGAAGCATAAATTGTGACATATGCCTATTGTATATTGAAGCACCGAATAATTATATTTGCTCCAACATACTTTTCGGGATGCAACAGTCACAAACTTGCGAAAAATGACAAAAATCTCGGTTATTCTTTCAAAACATAGATCGATTTGTCATTTCTTGCGCTTTCCCAAGAAATAATGCCTTACATTCATTCTATTCGATTTATTAGCTAAACATTACTTCCCTATGAAAATCGGATTAAAAGGATGTACAAAAAAAGAAAAAGCATAACCATTTAGGTTACGCTTTTTCTATTCGTCCAGCCCATCGCCACTGTTTTTTATGCTTCTTCAAAATTTATTTGGACATTTTTTTGAGGTGCAAAGGTTGATATGGCATGTTTAAAAACAAGTTGTTGTTTTCCTTCTGATTCAAACAAAACGGTAAAATTATCAAATCCTTTAACTTGGCCTCTTAACTGAAATCCATTGAGTAAAAAAACCGTAACAGAAGTTCCATCTTTTCGTAATTGATTTAGGAATTGATCTTGAATATTAACTGCTTGTTTCATGCTTAGTCCTCCTCTTCTATCTCTAATACTATGTATTCGATTTTAATTGCAGCTTTCCTGCAATAAAATTTGAAATTTCCACTATTTTTTTTGCTCGCTCAGATTCGTCTGTCATATCAAACCATTTTACATCCATTTTGTTTCGAAACCAAGTAAGCTGCCGCTTAGCATAATTTCGAGAGTTTTGTTTCAATTGCTCTACTGCTTCGTCAATTGTTATTTTTCCATCAAAATAATCATAGAGTTCCTTATAACCTATCGCTTGAATAGATTGCACATCACGAAGATTACTTTCATATAATTTTTTTACTTCATCCATTAAGCCAGTCTTTAACATAATATCAACACGTTTATTAATCCGGCTATATAGTTTCTCCCTGTCCATAGTTAAACCGAATAATGCAACATTGTATTGCAGATGTGGTTTTTGTTTTTCTTGATAGTCAGAAACCGTTTTACCTGTACAATAAAAAATTTCCAATGCACGAATAATCCTTCTAATATTATTTGGATGAATTTTTTCAGCACTTTGAGGGTCAATAGATTTCAATTCATTATGCAAAGTCATATTCCCTTCAACCTTTGCCCTAGTTTCTAGTTTGCTTCTAAATTCATCATTGCTTATATTATCGGAAAATTGGTAATCATAAATGACAGATTGAATATATAAACCAGTCCCACCAACAATCATCGGAATAGCATTTCTATTATGTATTTCCTTTATTTTTTCACGGACAAGTTGTTGAAATTCCGCAACAGAAAAAGGATCATCTGGATTTTTTATATCGATAAGATGGTGAGTAATTCCTTGCATTTCCTCTTTTGTAATTTTAGCAGTCCCAATATCCATACCTCTATATATTTGCATGGAATCACCACTAATGATTTCACAATTAAAATGTTTTGCTAAATAAACACTTAAGTCCGTTTTACCAACAGCAGTCGGGCCAATCAGTACGATAAGTTTTTGAAGATCACTCAACTAATTTCACAGCCTTTATAAAAATATTGCCAATGACTTTCTTTTAGCTTTACCTTGCATAACTTACTATTAAACGTTTTAGTTAAGCAACGCTTCTTTATCGTACCATATTATCATATTATTATTGGAACAGTTATTTATTATAACCAAAAAATTATTAAATTAAACTTAAATAAAGTTATTTTCTTAAACTTTGTTGCTTTTGTATCACATAAAAAATAACCGACTCATTACAAGTCGGTCATCTGATTATTTTTTACTAAGTGGAAGCAATTTTAACACTTTTCCATCACTTGGTTTGATATTTAATGTTGTTTCATGATATTTTCCATTAACCCAATCACTTATTTGATCATGGTACCATTTACTTCTAAAATTACCCGATTGACCTGGTCCAACTATATGATAAGATTTCGACATATCATTTGTATCTATAACAAACCGCCAGGATGCACCATGATCAACAATCCCATTATCATCATTACTAGCAGCTTGAACTGTTACTTTACTTCCTCCAACTGGGATTGGTTTCTCACGATTAAAAATAAGAGCAAGAACGCTTGATGAAGAAGATATTGGATGGGCAAAGTATAGCTTATGATAATCACCCCATTTCCAATCTGCAGGATTATCACCATACTTGTCTTTTAATTCCTTTAGAACATGTTCAAGCGATTTTTGTAATACAGTTTGGACACCTCCTCTTGTCTTCATCCATACCCCTTCATTCCCATATAGTGCACTTCGTAAAATTTGGTCCACCGCTTGTGATTCGTCCTCAAATAAATTCAATACATTACTTGGAATTTCTTTCTCAAATAATACATTTGGAATTTCCTGCATCCATAAATAATAAATTAATGGCGCTGCTAAATCCTTGTCATCTTTATAATTCCATTTTTTCATTTCGTTCAGTGCTTTTTTCTCATTATCGGTTAAGGATGCTTGATTTAATACCTGCAGAAAGCCAGGAACAAATTCACGCGCTGAAAGATTCATTTGATCCATTTGTAATGTTTCCATATCTTTGATAGAAATTTTATCTTTGGATTTCAGTACTTCTTGAATTCTCATTTGACGAAATGGTTGTGCCCAAACATTACTAATATGATAAGGATAATTGTCATCTATCACTTTATTATTTGCACTGGAAATGAATCCTTGTGCAGGATTTACTACTTTTGGTAATTGATTAAAAGGAATATATCCTTTCCAACCATACTCATCTGACCATCCTGGTACTGGAAATAGAGCGTCACCTTTTTTTCTTATCGGGATTTTGCCGTTTGCTTTATACCCGATCGTTCCATCATTTGATGCAAAGACAAAATTTTGAGCTGGAGTATGAAAATCCAAAAGCGCATTTTCAAATTCATTCCAATTTTTCGCCCGATTCATATTTAAAACCGCTTCTAATTCTTTAGATGGTTCCAGAGCTGTCCATTGTAGAGAAAAGACAGTGTTATCTTTGTTCTGATAAGCAAATTCCGAAATGACTGGTCCGTGCTTTGTTACCGTTACCTTATACGGGATTGTTTTCTCCCCTTTTACCTTGATAGGTTCGTTAATAACTGAAGCATCGTACCATTGGTTATTATAAAGAAATTGATTAGGTTTTTGCGGATTTCGTTTTTCAATATATAAATCCTGTACATCTGGTCCAGTATTGGTAACTCCCCAGGCGATATGCTCATTTGACCCGAGGATGATTCCAGGAATACCAGCAAAAATAACGCCACTTACATTCATGTCCTCAGCTTGAAGATGCATTTGATACCATATAGAAGGTGTCGCCAAAGATAAATGTGGATCATCTGCAAGCATTGGTTTTCCCGAGATACTTTTCTCTCCACTAACAACCCAATCATTACTGCCATTAAATACAGGTGGCTTGATTGCGCTAGCAAAACTTTTTCCAATATCTATTTGACTATTTTTTAATTGAGAAATAATGAGTGGGGCATCCTTTGGATAACTTGGAAGCAAGTCTTTCGCTTTATCTTCCGGAAGATTCATTAATGCCCAATAATTAAATGCTTGTTCATTCCAATGACCACCTAAATCAAACGCCATATATTTTCCGATTGTTAATGAATCTATAGGTGTCCATTTTTCAGGCTGATAGTTTAATAAATTAAACTCAACCGGCAATCGTTTTAAAGAAATGGCTTCTTTCATATAGGCATTTACACCATCTGCAAACCATTTTAAAACATCTTTCCCTTCATCAGAGTACTGCTGATAAGATTCTTCGGCAGCTCTTCTTAATCCAAGTGTTCGGAAAAATTTATCCCGATCAACCGTTGCACTTCCAACAACTTCACTTAATCTACCAGATGCTTGTCTTCGACTTAAGTCCATTTGAAAAAGCCGATCTTGAGCTTCGACATATCCTTGGGCATAATACAAATCATGCAAATTATCTGCATTGATATGTGGAACACCATTTTCATCACGGATAATACTTACTGGATTATGGATTCCCGTTAAATAAATTTGCCCTGTCGTTTTTGGCAAAGATCTTAATGTGTAGAAATTTAAGATTATCGCAATTAATAATACTAAAATAATGAGAATCATTAATATCCATTTTGCGGGTTTCTTCCATTTTCTGATCGGTTTCCTTTCTATTACAACCTCCATAATTCTCCCTCCTTAGTATTAAAATATTGGATACTTCCAGAAAAAAGTCCTTTCGTATTTTTCGAAAATTTCAGAAAAAATTCAATCCATCACTATTGATAATTTGGTTTATACAATGAAACAAAAACTGCCACAGTTTTTGTTTTTTCTTTATGCTGTTAAAAACCAATATATATTTTTGAAGACAAATTTTTAATTTTGGATGATAAAAATGAAAATTGTATGAAACTTTAT
>NZ_JBYSWK010000071.1:0-17734 GCF_058781025.1 Heyndrickxia sp. FW510-T9
ATTGCTCACCTGTTAAAATCTGTGCTAAATCTGTTGCTATTTTCAGTATTTAAACCTAAAAATCCTTGTCATAATAAGAAAAAGAAGCAAGCGGATTTATATGCTAATTCGCTTGCTAAAACTCATGTTCTTTTTATTTTTCTACCTCTGAACCGAACTACTTAGCACCATACTAAGCTCTTTTATACTCACATCAATACTTTATTTTCTTCTGATTATTAGAAATTTGCTTCCATTTTGCTTTTTCCGCTAATGCAGCACGTTGGTTCTCTTTTCTTTCTAAATAGGCAAGCTCCTTTTGAAGTTTTACATAGCTGTGATATCGGTCAAGATCCAATGTCCCCTCGGAAATCGCTTGTTGAACGGCGCATCCTGGTTCCTTCTTATGAGTACAATCTCTAAATTTACATGATTCGGTTAACACTTCAACATCTGAAAAGCTTTGACTTAATCCCGTATCTGCCTCCCACAGCTGCAATTCACGCATCCCCGGTGTATCAATTAATATGCCGCCATTCTCCAATACTATTAATTCGCGATGGGTTGTCGTATGCCTGCCCCGATCATCACCATCCCGAACCTCTTTGACTTCTTGCTTCCTGTGACCGATTAATGTATTTGTAAGTGTAGATTTTCCTACACCGGAGGATCCTAGTAAGGCAATAGTTTGCCCTTCAAACAAATATGGTGCAAGCTGATCCATACCTACATTTTTTTCTGCACTAATCGGTAGAATAGGTACTCCTAACGCTACTGTTTCTACCTCAGCAATCTTTTCATCTACATCATCACACAAATCCGCTTTACTTAAAATAATAACGGGATTTGCGCCACTTTCCCAGGCAGACAAAATATACCGCTCAATGCGGCGCACATTAAAATCAGCATTTAAGGCGTTCACTAGAAAAATGGTATCGACATTTGCAGCTACAATTTGTTCTTCTGTCGTCTGACCTGCAGATTTTCTTGAAAACTTACTCTTTCGAGGTAGCACTGCATGAATAGTAGCCTTTTGCTCCTCCGGCCGTGCAGAAATTACGACCCAATCCCCTACAGCCGGATAATCTCCACGTCCCATTGCACTAAAACGCATTTTTCCTGATACTTCTGCTAAAAGCTCACCATATTCAGTTAGTACTCGGTATATTTTTTTATGTTCAAGCGCAATTCTTCCAACCTCAAACCCTTGTTCCTTATACTGCAAAAATTCTTCTTCAAAAATTTCATTCCAACCTAATGTTTTTAAATTCAAATGTGATTCCTCCGTTTTTTAAGGTAAAAAAAATAACCGTGCGAACACGGTTTTGTTGAAAAAGGGTATAATACACCCTAATAATATAAAAACCATGAGCCTGTAAATAGCAGCCCATGGTTAAATAACATTAATAAATAAGTTGTCTAATGACTAATTAGTACACATTACATTTTCCACGGACTGCATTATGAAATTAAAATGATTTGTCATATATACATTTGCGTTCATAATACATACCTCCTTTTAAAATCCACTACGTTTTAATAAAACGTACATTTTTGGAAAATGTTTGATTTTTTACACAATCATATTGTATTCGTTTTATTTTTAAAAGTAAAGCCATTTTCAAAAAATAAAAATAATTTTTTACTAGATGTATAGTTTGCTAAATCATTGTCCATAATAGTGATAGACGATGAAACCCCCTCTTGTGGAGAGTGACCTTATTAAAGGACACTCTCTATTTTTTTGCTTATTTTTCGGAAGATAAAAAGGAAAGGTTTGTTACCATAAAAATTATTTATCCCGGTGATCTCTGTCTAGCTACAGGTGAAATTTGTACTTCAATTTCAATAGCGCCTATCGGCTAACGGATTTCTATGTTTCCTCCCTACGATAAGTCAACATCAGGTGAAATTGGTACTTCAAATTTCACTCGGTGAAAATGGTAGTTCAATTTTCAATAGCTCGTGAACTACCTCAGCACGGTTTCCTTTATCTCAGTCGAAAACTACGAAATCCGTACGCCGATGAGCAAGGCGCTTCCGCTTTTCCTGTTTCCATTGTTTTTCAAAAAAATTTGGTTTATTCTAATGTAGAAAGTACATATTATTTGTTCAAACATATGTGAACAATCTATATTTCATCATTGGTAATAGAGGAGGAATCGTAACATGACTTTGAAAAAGGCCTTTACTCTTGCTGGATCTGATTCAAGCGGTGGAGCAGGACTTCAAGCTGATTTGAAAACATTCCAAGAATTAGGCGTTTACGGTATGACAGCCATTACATCGATCGTAACAATGGATCCTACAAATGATTGGCATCATAATGTTTTTCCTATTGATGTAAAAACAGTTGAACCTCAATTAGAAACCATTTTGTCGGTAGGCATCGATGCAATGAAAACCGGTATGCTTGGTTCTGTAGATATTATTGAGTTAGCCGCTAAGAAGATTGACGAGCATAAGCTTGAAAAAGTAGTAATTGACCCTGTTATGGTTTGTAAAGGCGAAGATGAAGTATTAATGCCGGAAAATACAGATGCTATGCGAGAGCTTTTAGTACCTCGTGCAACTGTCGTGACTCCTAACCTATTTGAGGCATGGCAATTAGCCAAAACTGGCCCTATTAAAACCATTGATGATATGAAGGAAGCAGCTGTAAAAATTCATGAATTAGGGGCTAAAAATGTTGTTATTAAAGGCGGCAAACAACTAAATCATGAAAAAGCTGTAGATTTATTCTATGATGGAAATGACTTCATCCTTCTTGAGAAAGAAAAATTAGATACAACTTATAATCATGGTGCAGGCTGTACCTTTGCGGCAGCCATTACTGCAGAGCTTGCAAAAGGCGCACCTGTACAAGAAGCTGTAAAAACAGCAAAAGAATTTGTTACTGCAGCTATTGAACACGGCTTTAAACTTAACCAATACGTTGGTCCAGTTATGCACGGAGCATATACTCGTTTTGTAGCAAATAAATAAATTATTTTTCCTGCGGGTTCCATACCCGCTTTTTCTTTTAAGCTTTTATTTAGCTTTCTGCTATTATTTTTAGTAAAATGTTCACATACTTTAGAAAAGTGGCAGCGCCTTGCTCATCGGCGTACGGATGAGTGAAATTTGTAGTTTAATTTCACCTGAGGAGTCTGCGACTGAGATAAAGGAAACCGTGCTGAGGTAGTTCACGAGCTATTGAAAATTGAACTACCATTTTCACCTGATGTTGACTTATCGTAGGGAGGAGACGTAGAAATCCGATAGCCGATAGGCGCTATTGAAATTGTAGTGCAAATTTCACCTGGACCTAGACAAGACTAGAGTTAATAAATAAATAAATTAACTTACAAACTTATAAAGTCTTTAGTTTTTATGAAAAGGAGGGGAAATCTTTGGAGCCAATCAACACGTCAAAAATTCAAGAAAAAATAAACGAATTTGCAAATCAAGAGATTTACATACATTTAGAAACGACTAATGGAGCCTATGCTTCCCACTTTAATGAATCATTTTTTTCTGCTGGTGCCTATATTCGAAATGCAAAAGTAACATATGAGCATGGCAAAATCACAGGGGATGGCCCTTTCAGAATTGGATTGAAAACAGAAATAGGATGGATTTATGCGGAAGGCATTACCCATTTCGAAATAGATGAACTAAACCGGTTATTGCTTGCTGGCCATGGTTATGACGGCAAACTTGCTGTTGCATTAGAAATTAGCAATACCCCATTTGAATAAATATTTTAAGAAAGGAGATTTCATATGGAAAAAGAACGTCAAGTCTTAGTAGTATTTCCACATCCAGATGATGAAGCATTTGGAGTGTCAGGCACTATTTCTACACACGTTAAAAATGGTACTCCAGTCACCTATGCATGTTTAACATTGGGACAAATGGGCAGAAACTTAGGAAACCCACCTTTTGCGACAAGAGAATCGCTTCCGGGCATCCGTAAAAAAGAATTACTGAAGGCTGCTGAAGTAATGGGAATTCAAGATCTTCGTATGATGGGATTACGTGATAAAACCATTGAATTTGAAGATGACGAAAAAATGACCAACATGATTTCTAATTTAATTGAGGAGTTAAATCCTTCTCTAATCATCACTTTCTATCCAGGTTTTTCTGTACACCCAGATCATGATGCTACTGGAAGAGCCGTTATTCGTGCTGTCAGAAAACTTTCAAACGATGCTCGCCCAAAACTTCATTGTGTTGCATTCTCAAAAGGACATGAAGAAGAAATTGGGAAACCCGATATCGTAAATGATGTCAGTGCAGTAATCGACCAAAAAATTGGTGCAATGAAAGCACACATTTCCCAAACAGGTTGGATGATGGAAGAAAGAGAAAAGAAAGTTGCGGAAAAGGATCCAGAAACATTAGCATGGCTCCAAAAAGAAAGATTCTGGTCCTACCCATGGGATAATGATAAGGTTGAATAAGTTCGAATATCGGACTTATTTTTTTATTTTTTATAAGACATTACACTTGTTCCCGCGATCCAGTCATAAATATTTTTTCTTTGCTTATTCGCCAGGGGAAAGAAAATAAATAGGATTGCCAATATATTTGCTGTAATTAAAATAGAAGTTATAAAACTATTAGAAAAGTGAGATGGTCTCATTGTATTCCATATAGCAAAATGAGAAATCTCCCATGGTATAAATTTAAAGATAGATCGGAAAATAGCCCTGCCAATCCCGACTTGCTCCCCGTTCTTATTCACAACCTGAATGTTCATCTTTATTTTTCCTAAAGTACCTCTCCTGTTTGAGGCTTCCATTAATATGAAATAAAGCATAACAGGTAAGGTAATAAAACAAAATCCCGTAAGTTCAGCGATGAATGGACTTTTGGAAAACAGCTGCAGGAAAAATTGGCGTAATATAAAGGAAAGTAAAACTAATATTATGCCATACCCAATAATCACTAAATAATCTAGTAGAAAAGCATATATTCTCCGTCTGTAAGGGGCAACAAATTGCTTCTTCACTTTATTATTTTTTAAAGGATCCAAAGGACTCCCTCCCATTTAATCTAGTAAATTATATCACGATTAGAACAAACATTCAGAATTCATTGTAGAAACTTTAAACTTATTTCATTGTGAGTGATTACTCACTTTACAAATAACAAAATCCAATTTACACTGTAAACAAATGAGTGATTACTCACTTTTATGAAAAGGAGGGGACTATTATGTCTAATACGCTTGTATCCATTGCAAATGTGAGTAAATGTTTCGGGACCCAACAAATTTTAAAAGATATTTCTTTTACAGTAGGTAATGGAGAAATTTATGGATTATTAGGTCCATCTGGCTCTGGTAAAACAACACTAGTAAAAATGATGATGGGTATAGAGTCCATTACTTCAGGAAACATAAGTATCTCAGGATTTGAGATTCCCTCATTCGAGGCAAAAAAAATAATTGGATATATGGCTCAATCTGATGCACTATATCTAGAGTTAACAGCAAAGGAAAATCTCGAATTCTTTGGTTCCTTGTATGGATTAAAAGGCAAAAAGTTAAAACAGCGCATTCAATTTGTTATGGAAATGGTTGATCTACAAAACCATTTGCATAAAACACTTCACCAATATTCTGGAGGAATGAAACGAAGATTATCACTTGCCATTTCACTTTTACACGAACCAAAACTATTAATCTTAGACGAGCCAACAGTAGGGATTGATCCTGTATTAAGGAAATCCATCTGGAATCAATTTCAAATACTTACCAAACAAGGAACAACCATTTTCCTTACAACTCATGTAATGGATGAAGCCGAAAAATGTGACACATTAGGTTTAATTCAAGGTGGGAAATTGATTGTGAATGATACTCCGGAGAAAATGAAGGAAATGTACGGAGTAAATACTTTAGAAGAAATCTTTTTAGCTGTAGGAGGTGTGACACATGACAATTAAAGCATTTATTATTCGTATCCTTCGGCAGTTTATGCGGGATAAAAGAACACTTGCACTAATGATTTTGGCACCTATTTTAGTACTTACAATGCTATGGGCTGTATTTAATGGGAAAGATTATAAACCGAAAATTGGGTATGTTGAACAAACAACACAACAAATGGTTCCAATCATGCCAAGCAGCTCTTTTCATCCATATAAAAATGAATCGTCAGCAAAAAAATCTTTAAAGGATAATAAAATTGACGGCTACCTTATTATTGGTCCATCCCCTTCTCTCATACTGGAAGGAAGCGACCCTAATGTTAATAAGGCAGTCATCCAGAAGGTACAATCCCTTTTCCAAAGTAAACAGTCTCCAATAGAAATAGAATATTTACATGGCAATAAGGATATGAAATCCTTTGATTATTTCGGACCTGTATTACTCGGCTTTTTTGTCTTTTTCTTTGTTTTTCTCATTAGTGGAGTTTCCTTTTTGCGGGAACGTACGTCTGGGACTTTAGAGAGGTTAATGGCGAGCCCAATCAAAGTATCCCATATGGTATTTGGCTATGTTATAGGGTTTGGAATATTTACGATTATTCAATCTGCTTTAATAACCTCCTACGCTGTCTATGTTCTAAAATTAATGATGGTCGGATCCTTTTTAACCAGTTTGCTCGTTATCCTGCTTTTATCTTTTACTGCATTAACACTTGGAATGCTGCTTTCCGCCTTTGCAAGAACGGAACTACAAATGATGCAATTCATTCCAATTGTAGTCGTTCCACAAATCTTTTTCTCAGGTTTGTTTAACTTAGACACCATCCCAGATTGGTTAAGCTGGATTGGTCCAATTACACCTTTATATTACGCGGCAGATGCGTTAAGAGACATTATGATCCGCGGAGCACATTTTCAAGATGAACTATTTAACATATTAATGTTGGCAGCTTTTTCAGCATTCTTTATCGTTGTAAACATTGCAGCATTGAAAAAATATCGTAAAATATAGGAAGAACTTTATACGGGGCATCGATTGGAGAGAATGCAATGTCTGAACAAAGCGATTTTTTAGATATTCTTTTGGATAATCAAGAGAATATGACGGAAAAGCAAAAGAAAATACTCGAAGCCGCAGTGGAAACCTTTTCTGAAAAAGGATTTGCAGCCACATCTACGAGTGAAATTGCTAAAAAGGCCGGTGTAGCGGAAGGAACAATCTTCCGTCATTATAAAACGAAAAAGGATCTGCTACTATCCATTGTTGCACCAACAATGGCAAAGCTGTTAGCACCATTTCTTATTCGAGACTTTAATAAAGTACTATTAAATGATTATGGTGAATTTGAGGAGTTTTTACGAGCTGTTATTATTAATCGGATGGAATTTGCAAAGAAACATATGCCAATACTTAAAATTTGTCTTCAAGAAATTCCATTTCATCCAGAATTAAAAAATCAATTTATCGAGCATGTTTTTAATAAACTTATTGATCGTTTTAAATACATCGTTGAAAGCTATCAAAAAAAGGGGCAGATTATTGATATCCCACCAACATCTGTCATGAGACTAACTGCCTCCACCATCATTGGCTTTATTTTAGCAAGAACTTTACTGATTAATGAGTCCGAATGGGATGATGAACAAGAAATCGAACTAACGATTCGATTCGTTGTAAAGGGCTTGAGTCCGGATTCAAAGTGACCTTTTTACGAGTTATCTTTTTGGATAACTCGTTATTTATTTCATCTTTGTTTACATGTAATTGATGATTCCCCTGGAGATGCATTTTTACGGGTGCGTTCGGAAGAGGAATACCAACTCACAAATGGTTAACTGTGCTATTTATGTTACCTAAGTTAAAAAACGGCACGATTTTTCCAATTAATCGCACGAAATGGCCTTTGAATAGCACAAATTTTGCTTCCAACGGCACGAAAATACGGTCAAACAGCCCGAATTGTGACTTTAGACCTATCAACACAAAATAAAAAACGATGTGAAAACACTTTTTCCACACCGTTTAATTTATACCATCATGCATTGCTAACGCCATCTCTTACATTTACATCTTCTTGACATTTACAAATTTGTTTAACTTCGTCTTCTACATTCCCGTTGCAAGCTCTTTTTAGCAGGGAGAGATGGTTTAAGCAATCTCCAATTGCCATTGGAATCAAGATATTTTCTTCAATTTATCGATATCAATTTTAAAAGGGACGCTCTCTATTGTTTTTAATTCATGCTTTCTCTTTTTCCTCTTAAAATAATGGGAATGACCTGTAGTTGCTTGTACATATCCTTCAATCATAAAAGAAATAGCCAGCATCGTAACAGCAAAACCAATAATAGGTGTCAATGGAACCCAAGGGGCTATTCGCAAATATCGAAAGGTATTTCCGACCAACCCTGACCATTCATTTGAAATCGAAACAGGAGGATCAGTAGAAAATCCATCACTGTGGTTATGTGTACCTCCGAAAAACAATGCAAAAAGGCCAAGATGTGAAAAAATAATTAAAGCTTGCATCACCTGCTGCCCGAAAACCACAAATATTTTTTCTCGTAAGGCAGGAAAAATATGCTTGTGAATCAATCGGAATTTGCCAGCCCCTAAAGTTCTTGAACAAATTACAAATTCCTCCTGATATACTTTACTCGTTTCATTTCCAATGAAAACAGCAATGACAGGGACAGTTAATAATGCTAGTAAAACAATCTCTATAGTAATTCTTTGAAACATCGTGTTATGAAATCCCTCTGGAGGTTCCATTAACAATGGACTTAAAATATATACAGCTAGAACAGTCAATGGAATAAAATGAAAGGAATCCACTAATCCGTTTATATATTTTTTCTGTTTGCGAAAATAGGTTCCAAGAAATAAACCAATCGGAACAGCTATCACCATCCGTACCACTGCTACTGCGAGTGCTCCTAATATTGTAAATTTCGCTCCAATTAAAACCTTTGCAAACATATCATAGCCTAAGCGATCCGTTCCAAATGGAATATTCCACTTCGGTGATATCGGGGAAGCTTCAATCATATTCCCATGTTTATCATATAACATCCGAATTACTCGAACATGATTATGGGTTATTTCTGAATAAAGAAAGCTACCAGTTAATAATCCTGCTATAAAAATAAAGCCGATTAAAAACAAAGGATTTTTCCATGGACTTTTCATGAGATGGACTCCCCTCCTGTTATTTTTCTCTGAAGGATCCATTCACCCAAGGAATATAATACAAATATAGGGATGAACAGAGATAATAGCGCTATTGTAAAAATCTTCGGATCCATATTATCTGCCAAAAACATGGTGATTCCCTGCATATTAATTAAATATTCTAGAACAAACAAATTGGATAGCATAAACCAAATAGTATTTTTCGATTGAAAGAAGAGACTAATCATGGCATTTCGTAATACATACAATAACACGATGATAAATTTTCTCATGCCTATTGACCTAGCAAGCAAGACATAATCCTTTCCCATTTCCTCTTCTAAAATAATCATACAAATCCGGAATAATTGAATGGTTGGCAAGATTGATAAACAAAAAATCGGAAATAAATAAATTTGTTGTTGACCCAATGTAGCAATATTTGCAACTAAAATTCCTGTTTTTTTGAAAATAAAAATGACTAACAGTTGACTAATCGCAATGATAAATAGATCCGGGATCGATTCTAGCATAAAAAAGAAAAATTTAATCCCTCTGCGTAAACGGTACGGTGCGATGATAGTTAAAATAGACAAAATTAGTGAAATAAGGCTCGCTACTATAAAAGCACTTAATAAAACAATAATAGAATAGACCACTGGACTAATGATGTTAGGAATCAGAGGGAGTAGCTTATTATTATGAAAATATGTAAGCTCGTTTATATGCAACATACCATTTAAAATTTCACTTAGTGACTGCAGGTAACTTCCCCAATCTAAAGTTCCATTATTTAACCCTGTTAAAAGACTTGGCAAGCCTCCAACTAATATAATTCCAATACATGATAAAACGAGTCGTAACAATAGATCCACTATTTTTTTCATGGCAGCCTCCACATTCGCATACCTTGTTTTTCGTTATTTAAATATATAGTATTTAAAAAATATTGTCGATAAATAGCAATTAATTGATAATGCAATCTATAATTATTCCTTATTACAGTGGATAATAGCTTGAGGCTTATGCACCTGCTATCAATATTTACCAGCGAATAAAAATGTCTTGTTAATTCAAACTAATCATAACAAAGACGTTGAAGTACACTTGTATAAAATTTTTGATCATGCATTCCAAGCAAAATAAGTTCTAGATATAATAGATTAGAAGATAAATAGAGAGTAGGATGGTAGTATGGGGCAAAGGGTTGTTTGGTTATTTCTCTTATTGATGGTTACATTAGCAGGATGTCAACCTATTGTTTCTGAACAAAAAGAGCAAAAGGATGTAACAACAAATCACAATACTCAGGAAGTCCATAAGAAAGCAGTTGTTGTTGAAAAGACTGAAATTCATAAGAACGCAGTTGTTGTTGAAAAGACTAAAGCTCATAAGAAAAATCGCACTAATAAAAGGATAGATACTTCGAATTGGATTCCTGTTAAAGGACCTGCACGGATTCCAATTCTTATGTACCATAGTATTTCAACTGGGAATAGTTTACGCGTCCCAGAAAATGAATTCTTTGCGCAAATGAAATGGCTGAAGGAAAACGGATATTACACTCTTTCTCCGGATGAGGCCTATTTAGTTTTAACGAAGGATATAATGCCTACTGAAAAGTGTGTATTAATTACTTTTGATGATGGTTACGTTGATAACTACACGACAGCATTTCCGATTCTTAAACAATTTGGGATGAAGGCAACCATTTTTATTATTGGGAAGGCAATAAATAATAAGGATCATCTAACTACTAAACAAATGGTAGAGCTCGCACAAAATGGTGTATCTATTGAAAGCCATACTATTCATCATCTCAATCTTGATACACTTACTGCTGAGCAGCAAAATAGTGAAATGAAGGGTTCCAAGGAACTTTTGGATCACATGTTTCATCAAAATACTACCTTTTTATGTTACCCAGCTGGCGCCTATAACGCAGAAACATTAACACTTGCTCAGTCAACAGGATATAAAATGGCGGTTACAACTGAACCTGGTGAAGCCTCCCGTGATCAAGGATTATATTCCCTTCATCGTATCCGTATCTTCCCAGGGATGACTATCGAGGGATTTTCCAGTAAACTTACGAATATTAACAATCAAAGTCTATTTTAATCTAAAATCATAAAAAATTTCTCATTTAGTTGTATTCAATTAAGGAAAGATATCCTGAAACTAAACCAAATTGAGTTTATAAAAAGGGAAATGTGGTAAAATCAGCATAAAAGTGCCTTTTACCACATTTCTCCCTTTCTTACTGCTTTTTTTGCAAAAAAGCTCTAATCATAAAGAAGCTAATTTCTTCAGGCAGCAGTTCTTTTATTGGCGTTAGTTTATTTGTATCTGCTTTATTGACGGCATCTGCAATCAAAGACACATATGCAGAAGGAATAAATTGGTCCCACTCAATAGCAAGCCCTTCTTCTGAGCACTTAATAAGATGACCTTCTACCGTTCTAACTGACATCTCACGCTTGCTCGCAATTTCCTCGATGCTCATTCCATCCTGCAATAGGGTATATGTTACATGATGACTTTTCTCCTTTATGCTTTGTTCTCCATCTTCTGACCTTGGACGTTTTACTCGTGAACTCTCTATGTTCCCAGCAAATTTTTGCTCTATACCATGTTGTTCACGATAAGCAAGGATGACAGCCAAAAAGGCACTGCCATACTGGTCAAGTTTTCTTTCTCCAACCCCTTTTATCTGTAACATTTCACTACTAGAAGTAGGCATTCTTATACTCATTTCTTGTAAAGTTTGGTCTGAGAAAATAATATAAGGAGGAATTTTTTCAACAGTAGCCAACTCTCTTCTTAGCTGCCTCAAGTCCTCGAACAATTGGTTATCCTCTACAAGCCGCTTTACCTGAACATTTTCTTTCTTTAATACTGCTACCTCACCCATTAAAACGTTTATCCCTTTATTTGTAATCATTAACACAGGGTAGGCACCATCAGTGGGACGCAAATAGCCTTCTGCTGTTAAATAATCAATAAATTCATTCACTTCTTTTTGAGTCTTTTCTTTCATAATTCCGTAAGTAGAAATCTGCTGGAATCCAAAACTATTAATTTTCTTATCATTTGATCCTGTTAATACCTTCGTAATGAATGTTTTTCCGAAGCGCTCATTCATTCGCTTAATACAAGATAGAACCATCTGTGCATCTCTTGTCACATCGACTTGCTTACGGTTATCCGTGCAATTTCCACATTTTCCGCAAACTCCTGAGTTCTCCTCACCAAAATAATGCAAAATATACTGCTGGAAACAGGTTTCAGTATGACAATAAGAAATCATCTTCCTGAGCTTAGAATATTCATACTCCTTACGCTCCATGTTCATTTCAGATTGATCAATGAAAAACTTTTGAATATGAACATCTTGTGGGGCAAATAATAGAATACACTCACTATCTAGTCCATCACGTCCCGCCCGTCCTGCTTCTTGATAATAAGATTCCATGTTTCTCGGTATATGGTAATGGATAACAAATCTAACATTTGACTTATTAATCCCCATTCCAAATGCATTTGTTGCAATCATAACAGTTATATCATCATACAAAAATTCCTCTTGATTACGGTTTCTTTCAGCCTCCGACATACCAGCATGATATTTCCCTACTCGAATACCTAGATTGTCTAATTGATGATATAGACGTTCCACCTCTTTACGTGTCGCAGCATACACAATTCCCGCCTGGTCTTCATTTTTTTGAATATACTCTTTTAATAATAAATCTCGGTCTTGCCCTTTAATCACTTGGAAAAGTAGATTATCTCTTCCAAACCCCGTTAATATAACATTACTTAAAGGGATATTTAATAGTTCACATATATCATTCTTTACACTTGGGGTTGCTGTTGCGGTTAAAGCCAAAATAGTCGGTTTCGGTTGAATGCGTTGAATTAGCTTTTTAATAAGTAAATAACTTGGACGAAAATCATGCCCCCATTGCGAAATACAATGCGCCTCGTCAATTGCCAACAAAGAGACGTTAACCCGATTGAGAAGTTCAAGAAAGGCTGGTGCTTCGAGTCTTTCTGGAGCAATATAGATCATTTTGTATGCACCTGTCTCAATCCCTCTCAGCCGTTCATCCATTTCACTTCCACTGATAGAGCTATTAATAAAAGTTGCCGGAATACCTATATTTTTCAAAGCATCGACTTGGTCTTTCATTAAGGAAATTAACGGAGAAATAACAATCGTAACACCCGGAAACATTAATGCAGGGATCTGATAGCAAATGGATTTCCCACCGCCTGTTGGCATAATGGCGACGGTATCCATTCCTTGAAGAATTTGATCAATAATGGACTCTTGACCTCTCCTGAATTCTACATAGCCATAGTAAGATTGAAGAATATCTTTTGCTTTGGATAACAAAGTGCTGTCTCCTTTCGAAGGATATTTTTTAACAATGGAAAAAAACTAATGAGGATAATGTGGTGATCAAGGAAGATAGAAGCGGTTCATCAACATTATATACAAAATTTACATAAACTACTAGATTCAATTATTTTTAGCTCCTAGAATTACAAGGGTGAAATGATTTTCACCCTTGTATTATTAAACTCCATTAGGAAGTTTAATGATTACATCTGTTCCAAACCCTTCTTGACTACGAATTTCAAATGAACCCTTATGATCATGAATTATTTTATTACTAATCGTAAGCCCAAGCCCCATTCCTTTTTCTTTCAGTGTAAAGAACGGTTCACCGATTTTTTTCAATCTTTCGGTAGGTATTCCCACCCCTTGGTCAGAGAAGATGATGTGGACCTTGTCCAATGCGCTTTGACATGAAATACTAATAAGCCCTCCATTTGGCATGGCATCCATTGCATTTTTTAAGATATTAATAAATACTTGAATGAGTCCATTACGATCTCCTTCTATTATGCACTGATTATTGACATCCAATTTGATTTGAACATCTTTTAGCAATGCCTCAGGCTTCATAATATTGATAACATATTGAAGAATTTCATTTAATAGAATGGTATTCATTTCACTAGTTTGCGGTTTTGAGAGGGCTAGTAAACCACCGGCAATTTGATTAATACGATCAATTTCAGATACCATTACCTTGGCATATTCCTCTGGCACATTTCCTGATTCATACATTAATTTCGTAAGTCCTTTTATACTCGTTAATGGATTACGAATTTCATGTGCAATCCCTGCAGCTAGTTCTCCAACTACTGAAAGCTTTTCCCGTTTAATCAGAATGGACTCGGCTACTTTTTGTTGAGTAATATCTCTGCCGATTGTTAATAACCCTTTCCTTGAACCATTTTTATAATATAAGGGAATTTTAATAACATCAAAGCTTTTTAGCTCACCTGATGGGACAACAAATGACTCTTCAATCCTTGTTAATTTTCCCCTGCGCCAAACCTCTTTGTCAGATAGATAGCATGCATTAAGACCTTCCTTAAAAAAAGGGGACAATTCTGCTATCTCCAAATCTGTTTTACCAATATAATCAATGTGATCCAATTGATATAACTTCCGCCCAAAATCATTAACCTTTTTCCATCTACCTTCACCATCTTTAAAGGAAATAAAATCTAGAGTAGATTGCATCAAGATTGACCATTTTTCTTCTTCGTCTTCAAGTGTGCAATTTTCTTTATAAAGAAAATAAAATCGCTTTATTAAATACAAGATCATTCCGATTAGGAGACAAATTAGAAAAATCGTACCACCCGTAAACCAGTTAGCATTTTGCAAAAAAATGATTGTATATACAAGACAACCTATATCAAGAAACAAGATAAATAAAAAAATACTCCAATAGATGATAAATGTACGTTGATTTCTCATGTAAATTTCCTATCCTTTTTAAAGATACCCTTACAATACATTTTATCATAAGGATACCAATAGAAAATATGTTTTCTAAGGATCATTAAAAAAGACGTCCAATTTATATTGAACGCCAATTTTAATATTATTTTAACTTTGTTTTTAATTTTTCCAACATATCAACAGACATTTTACTTAAATCATATTCCGCTTTAAAGCCCCATTCCTCTATGGCTGCAGATGGGTCGATCGAATTTGGCCAACTATCGGCAATTGCTTGTCTAGCAGGATCAACATCATAGCTCATTTCAAAATTAGGGATATGCTTTTTAATTTCTGCAGCAATTTCTTCAGGCGCAAAGCTCATTGCTGTAATGTTAAAAGCATTGCGATGCTTAAGCTTGGCAGAATCTGCTTCCATTAATTCGATAATAGCGTTTAAAGCATCTGGCATATACATCATATCCATTTTTGTTCCTTCGCCAATATAGGATGTATATTTGCCGTTTTTAATTGCTTCATAATAAATCTCTACGGCATAGTCTGTTGTACCGCCACCAGGCTCTGCAACATAAGAAATTAATCCTGGAAAACGGACTCCTCTTGTATCAACGCCGAATTTATCAAAATAATAATCACATAATAACTCGCCAGATACTTTATTCACTCCATACATAGTAGTTGGGCGTTGTATTGTATCTTGAGGTGTTTGATCCTTTGGAGTTGTAGGACCAAAGGCACCGATCGAGCTTGGGGTGAAGAATTGGCAATTTAATTCTCTTGCCGTTTCTAACGCATTGACAAGTCCACCCATATTTAAATTCCATGCTAATAATGGATTTTTCTCAGCAGTAGCAGATAATAAAGCAGCCAAATGGATAATGGTATCTACTTTATATTTACTTGCAAGCTCATGCATTTTACTCGCATCTGTTACATCCAAAATTTCAAATGGTCCCGCTTTTACAACATCACTGCCATTATCGCGAATATCTGTTGCAATAACATTATCCGAACCATAAATACTGCGCATTTTCGTCACTAATTCAGTTCCAATTTGACCTAAAGATCCGGTCACAAATATCTTTTTCACGATAAAATCCCCCTGTATTGATAGCTCATCTCGTTGTTTATCCAATATGCTTTAATTAATAAAGTTGTCTACGTCTAGCTACAGCGCCTATCGGCTAGCGGATTTCTACGTCTCCTCCCTACGATAAGTCAACATCAAGTGAAATTTGGAGTGCCAATTTCAATAGCTCGTGAACTGCCTCGCTGTGTTTCCTTTATCTCAGTCGAAGACTACGAAGGTGAAATTAAACTTCAAATTTCACTCATCCGTACGCCGATAAGCAAGGCGCTTCCGCATTTGCTCTTTAAATCAAGCCCATTTCTTTACCAACTTTTTCATATATCGAAATCGCTTTATCAAGCATTTCTTTTGTATGTGCTGCTGTTGGCATATTTCTTACACGGCCAGTACCTTGTGGAACAGTTGGGAAGACAATGGATTTTGCATAAACGCCTTCTTCATAAAGTCTTTTACTAAACTCTTGTGTTGTCTTTTCCTCACCAATAATACATGGAGTAATTGGTGTCTCACTATCACCAATATTAAAGCCAAGATCCTTCAAGCCCTTTTTTAAGTAATTTCCGTTTTCCCATAGTCGATCATTCAACTCGGTGCTGCTCATTAATAGTTCAACCGCTTTTGTTGCTGCCACAACATCTGCAGGTGTCAATGCAGTAGAGAATAAAAATGGACGAGAACGAACTTTTAACCAATCAATTAAATTCTTTTTCCCAGCAACATATCCACCTACAACACCGATGGCCTTTGAAAGTGTACCAATTTGGAAGTCAACCTTGTCTGCAAGTCCGAATTGTTTAACCGTACCTGCTCCTTTCCCGGTTACACCTGAACCATGGGCATCATCTACATACGTAATTAAGTCAAATTCTTCCGCGATTTCGATAATTCCTGGCAGATTTGCAATATCCCCATCCATGGAAAATACGCCATCTGTAATCACCATAATTTTGTTATACAGACCAGATTCTTTCGCTTCTTTGGCTTTTTGACGTAAATCATCCATATCAGAGTGGTTGACGCGAATGATTTTCGCTTTTGAAAGACGGCATCCATCAATAATAGAAGCATGATTTAATTCATCTGAAAGAATCGCATCATTTTTATCCATTACAGCTGAAATAGCTGCCATATTACAATTGAATCCAGATTGATAAGCAATTGCTGCTTCTGTTCCTTTAAATTTTGCTAGCGTTTCTTCTAATTTAATATGAAGATCAAGAGTTCCGTTAATCGTGCGCACAGCTCCCGCACCAACTCCATACTCTTTAATGGCATTGGTCGCTACTTCCTTAAGACGCTCATCTGTTGCTAATCCTAAATAATTATTAGAGGAAAGATTGATTAATTCTTTCCCTTTTACTTTAATTACCGGACCATTTGCACTTTCAACGACATCGATTTCATTATAAAGACCCTTGCCTCTTAAGTCCTCAAGGTTTTCATTTAAAAAATGATCTAATGTTTTACTGGACATATGGATCCCTCCTATAAAATGTAAGCGTTTTATACACAACTGTCCTCTCTGAGTGGACATTAGCTTCTTTCATAATGCTCTATGTATATAATTTATCATAAATATTAATTTTTGTTTATATGTGGAGGACAATATCTTTCTCTTTTCTATTATTTCCATTTGGATTAGCAATTATTGTTCTTGAAGGAAATTTATCTACCAATAAGACCATTGTTTTTTAAAAACACTTTCAATTTTCCGATAACAATTGTAATAATATTTCACAAC
>NZ_JBYSWK010000072.1:0-17341 GCF_058781025.1 Heyndrickxia sp. FW510-T9
GAAGGTTACCGTATAGCTATTGATTTTCCACTTGGCTACTAAATTCAAGTTGGTTATTACTGCTTGATCGAAATTATATGCTGTTAAGAAACTTATATCGGTGTACCAGCCTTCGAACGTGTAGCCTTCCTTTACTGGATCTACTGGTTTTGTTGCTTTTTCCTGATACTTCACAATTTGATCTGCGACATTATTTCCACCATTTGGATCAAAATGGACAGTATAGCTTTGTTTTTCCCATTTGGCATAGAGGGTTGTGTTATTTGTTACCTTGCCAGTCGCAAAATCCCATGCTTCCGTAAGTGCACTATCCATGTACCAGCCTGCAAAAGTATAGCCTAATTTTGTTGGTACTTCTGGCGCCTCTATTTTTGTATTGTATTCTGCTATACGATTTGGTACTGCACTTCCTCCATTGGAGTCGAAGGTTATCGTATAGCTGTTGATTACCCACTTAGCGTAGAGAGTTGTATCTGCCGTTACTTTGTCAGTATTAAATTTCCATACTTGAGTCAATCCGCTATCCTTGTACCAACCTGCAAAACTGTACCCTGTTTTTGTTGGCTCTGCTGGTGCTCCCAATTTCGTATTGTAATCTACCGTACTGCTTGGTACTGCACTTCCTCCATTGGAGTTGAAAGATACGGTGTAGCTGTTGATTTTCCATTTAGCTACTAAATTCAAGTTGGTTGTTACTTCTTGATCGAAATTATATGGTGTTAATGAATTTGTATCTGTATACCAGCCTTCAAACGTATAGCCTTCCTTTACTGGATCCGCTGGTTTTATTGCTTTTTCACGATAATTTACAATTTCATCTTGGACAACATTGCCTCCATTTGTATCAAAATGGACAGTATAGCTTTGTATATCCCATTTAGCATAAAGAGTTGTGTCTGCCGTTACTTTGTCAGTACTAAATCTCCACACTTGAGTCAATTCGCTATCCTTGTACCAACCTGCGAAATTGTACCCTGTTCTTGTTGGCGCTGCTGGTGCTGCCATTTTCGTATTGTAATCTACTGTACTACTTGGTACTGCACTTCCTCCATTAGAGTTGAAGGTTACGGTGTAGCTGTTGATTTTCCATTTGGCTACTAGATTCAAGTTGGATGTTACTGCTTGATCGAAATTATATGGTGTTGAGAAATTCGTATCTGTGTACCAACCTTCAAACGTATAGCCTTCCTTTACTGGATCCGCTGGTTTTATTGCTTTTTCACTATAATTTACAATTCCATCTGGGACAACATTGCCTCCATTTGTATCAAAATGGACAGTATAGCTTAGTATTTCCCATTTGGCATAGAGAGTTGTGTCTGCCGTTACTTTGTCAGTACTAAATCTCCATACTTCGGTCAAACTGCTATCCTTGTACCAACCTGCAAAACTGTACCCTGTTTTTGTTGGTGCTGCTGGTGCTGCCATTTTTGTATTGTAATCTACGGTACTGCTTGGTACTGCACTTCCTCCATTGGAGTCGAAAGTTACCGTATATCTGTTGATTTTCCAATTGGCTACTAAATTCAAGTTAGTTGTTACTGCTTGCTCAAAATTATATGGTGTTAAGAAAGTTATATCGGTGTACCAGCCAGCAAACGTATAGCCTTCCTTTACTGGATCCGCTGGTTTTGTAACGGTTCCGCCTTCTTCAACAGTAATGCTTGGGATATCGCTGCCTTGATTCGTATTAAACGATACGGTGTAATGGTTTTTAATCATAGCTGATACCGTAACCGTAAACACTTTCGTCAAACTTTGTGTACCCCTTGTAATAGTGGCAGTTAATGTAACCTCTTTGTTTTCCTGTGAGGCGATAACTGTTCCATTGTTTGCCACTGATTGGGGATTACTGCTTGTCCAACTAATATTTGATCTATTCTCACCTTTTGTAGGCAAGTTGATATTTTTCGTTACATGATTCGCATTGTCACCAGGAGCGAACGTAATCTCAAGATTTTGCTTATCCTTTGCAACTGATTCCATTAAATATTCCTGAATACATTCATCAAGAGCTTGCTGGAAATCTACCGGTCCAATAAATCCATCCTCCGGTATGCGATCTAGTAGTTTCTGCGCAATTGCATCTACTTCGGTATAGTCACTATCATTGACAAAAGTTTCAAGTACCGAAAAGTCTATTCCAAAATCAAAACCACCTGGGAACATCACAGCAAGTTCAAATATCCAAGTGTCACGCACTTCATGTAAAAGCATATATGAAGATCTTACATTGATTCCTTCATTACAAATATGCTCAACTGACGTCCGATTAGGAAATCCACCAAGTGGTCGATTCTCCAGCATGTATTTATACACATATTCTTTATCATTTTTTAAATGTGAAAAGAAACCGTCAGACAATTGAGAGTTGTCAAAAGCATATTCTGGATACTTTTCCACTGCCGCTTGCATCTCAGCCACCGTTGTAGCCTGATTGAACATATCTAGAGGCGAGCTCGGTGCAGGTGTTACAAAAATTTGATCTACTCCATAGCTTGTCCCTTGCGAATTAGTTGCATAGGCACGATAGTGATAAACAGTGTTTGCATTCAACCTCGTTAGCTCTGTTGTAAAGCTACCAGTCGTTCCCGTTGCGGTTACTTTTGAATCATTGATCGTAGGATTAATATTGGCTGAATATACAATACCTCTCTCAGTAATCGCTGCATTTCCATCTGAAGTTACATTGCCTCCTACCGTCACACCTGTACTCGTTATAACTGATGGTAGTGAAGTTATAATAGTTGGCACGCTAGCGATAATAGTTGAATTCCTCACAGCACTTATACCATCCATACCTACTGCCAAGAAAATTCCTCCGCCGTAAGCAATATTGATAATATATTCGTTTCCACCTGGAATGCCTGGTATATCTGTGTACTCTCTCGTCCAATTATTACCATCTACTGTTGAATAAAATGCATCGTCACTAACAGCCACAAACTCACCATTGGCATATGCAATACTATACAATGGGATAAAGGAAGAGGAAATGCTCCAATTAACGCCATCATCAGATTTTGCAATAACTCCATCAGCGGAAACAGCAATATACTTATTGTTTCCATAACTAATACTATAAAAATCTACTTGGTAATTGAAATTGGATTTTGTCCAATTTATGCCATCAATAGAAGTATAAATTGCTCCATTATATCCAATTGCAATAAACTTACCGCCACCATAAATTACCTTAAAAAAACATGTAAGTGAATCTGTTTTTGATTGAATCCAAGTGACTCCACCATCTGTTGAAGTATAGATTTCTCCATCAACACGACTATTTACTCCACCAACTATTACATATGTATTTCCATGACTAGCTGCAGAGAAAAAGTTTCCTTGACCATGACTATTATGGATAATAACAGGAGCTTTAACACTCCAATTAAGACCATCAGGTGATGTCGCCACAAAAGCATCATATCCCCCAATGGCTTTTTGGTTCCCTGTTAAGACCCACTTATCTCCTGAATAATATAAACCTGTAAAACTTCTAATGGAATTTAAGCCTGGATTAAACTGAATATCTTGTTTAGTCCATGTATGATCACTATTTAATGAATATAGATTTCCACCTGCATAATCATTATCATAGCTCGAAATGGCAAGCCATTTGTTTCCATCAAATGCCGCATCGTATAAACCGCCCGTTATGTTATTAGATTGATACGCTTTCCAACTATTCAAAATAGACAGATTTTTAATAACGTTGGCAGAAGAAATAACTGAGGCATTTACAGTCCGATCATCCAAAACACCGGCCATGCCAAATGTCCGATCGCCTAACGAACGCGTCCCTTCCAAAGCTGCACTTTCAATTGGTGCGTTATCAACATTTTCACTCTGTGGTGTTGATGCTGCCGCATAAGCCTTTACCGAAGTAAATATAGAAGCAATGGGATTAAATATGTAAATGACCATACAAACGATCGTTACCCATTTCATTCTGCGAAATAAACTTTTCATTTTCTCATTCCTTTCCTATAAGTTTTAATACTTTTAAACATATAAAACTGTGAATCTTTAATGAAATTCTAAACTATCAGACTGAACAAATTCTGAACATTTTCGACAAAAAAGGACATGAACTATGTCTCAAAACCCGGTATGTAAATGTTGGCTGACCTGCTTTCAATGCTCCGTTATTCGTCCCTTATAAAGGCTTGTTGAAATTTGAAGGTCTATTTTCACTTGTTCAAGCAGAAAAACCAACAATAAATTTTTTACATAAAAAAAAGACATGGCGATTAGCTGAAACCACTGTTTCTACCTAACCTCATGTCGATTCGACAAATCTTATAATAAGTACTGAATGATTTTTTTTGTTTCCGCTCTTGGTTTCAAGTTAAGCTCATTCTTTAAAAGTTGCTCCAAATTTTTATACATTTCCAATGCTTTACGGTCATTTCCATTGAATATATGATACTCCATTAATGCCCTCGAATATTTTTCTTCAAAGGGGTCCAGTTCTATTAATTTCTCAAGTATTTGTTTATGTACAAAGGTTTCATCTTGTCCAAAATCTTTCTTCCATATCCATTCTTCTAAAAGTAGTGAAAAACGTTTTTTTATACTTTCCTTTTCGTTTACTGCCCATGAGTAATCCTCAAACTCTAAATAATTGTTTTTATATAAAGCTAGCATTTGCTTTAATTGGTCCTCATTTTCGATCGATCTCTCCAACATTCTCTGTAAATAAAATACATCACAGTCAATATCGAGTGTTAGAGAATATCGTTCATTCGTAAAAATAATGGAATCTGGATATCCGCATCTTTTAAATTCTTTTCTCAATTGATACATACTTGAATGTAAATGTGAAAATGCCTTTTCAATCGGTACGTCCTGCCAGAGGTCATCAATTACTTTTGTCCGATGCACCTGGTCACGGTGGTGGAGTAAATATGCACAAAGCTCCTTTACTTTTTTCGTACGCCATTTAATTGGTTGACCTTGATGATCAACTAAAACAAAATCCCCCATCAATTGTGCTTTTATTTTTTTTTCTGACTCCATCCTAGAAAGGATGTTATTGTTCCTTCTCATCAGCTGCATGATTGTTTTTTCCAACCGATCTTTCGCAATTGGTTTGAGTAAATAGGCGGCAGCATACACATCAAATGCTTCAAGTGCATAATGGTCATAGGCTGTTACAAACACCACCTCAATTTCTTGATGCCGTTTTAAATGTTCTGCTAGCTTCAATCCATTCATGGTTGGCATTTCAATATCCAAAAATATAACGTCCGGTCTAAGAATAGAAACCGCCTGAATTGCTTCCACTGCATTCGTGAATTTCCCCACCACTTCAACTCTATCGAACTCTTTTAATAAGTTTTCTAATAGAGTAATCGCAAGAACTTCATCATCTACTAGTACAGCTCTTAACATTATTCATGACTCCTTTTTTCGTTTGCATCAAAATAGGGGAGCGAAATAATCACTTTTGTTCCATGATTCATTTCACTATTAATAGATAATGAAGTATGCGGAAATTGTTTAAGTCGTTTTATTATATTTTGAATTCCTACTCCACTGTCACTCTTCACTTGACCGTACAAAATTTGAGTAATTTGATGTTGCGACATTCCGACCCCATTGTCTTCAATTTGAATAATCATCATGTTCTCCTCTTTTCTGATGATTAAGCTAACTTTGCCTCCCCCCACTTTTTTCGTTAAGCCATGATGTATAGCATTTTCAATAATTGGCTGTAAAAGTAAAGGAGGAACGAAGCAATCTATATTTTCCAATAGCTTTACTTCAAATTGAATTTTATCCGTAAACCGAACCTTCTCAATCTCTACATAAGAATGTACTAGAGCAAGCTCCTTTTTTAGTGAGATTAATTGATTCGTATTACTAAAATCAAAGCTTCTTCTTAGAAACCCGGCAAAATCCGTAATCATTTTGCGGCTTGCGTCGACATTGATATAGCTTAAAGATAAGATTGAATTAAGAACATTATATAAGAAGTGCGGTTTAATTTGAGCCTGAAGAAAGGCAACTTCCATTTCAGTAGCAGCTCTGGCTGATTCTTTTACCATAATTAAATTACTTACTCTTGCATTTAATTCCATTAAGTCAAATGGCTTATGAATAAAATCATTCGCTCCAGATTGAAAAGCAGCAACTATATCCTCCGGTAAAACAGCAGCAGTTAGCATTAAGATCGGTAATTCCGTCAACGAATATGTCTTCCTAATACGTCGGCAAACCTCAAAGCCCGGTAGTCCCGGCATCATAATATCTAGAAGAACGATACTAGTATCAGGATGTTCATTCAACTGATCCAGTACATCTTGTCCCTTATCTACAGCAATTACATAGTAACCCTCCGGTAGTAACGTCTCTATTAATACTGCTAGATTCGTATGATCATCATCTGCAATAAGGATTTTCTTCCCTTCTTTCATTCCGGTTATGAATGGATATTTCGTAAAAAGGGAAGTAGTTTCCACAAGTTCATCCTGTCCTTCACTTGGAATCTCTTGTAATATATCTTCTTCCAATGCGATTGGAATACTGAAGGTAAAGGTAGAGCCTACTCCTACTTCTGATTCTACCCAAATTTTCCCACCCTGTAGTTCTACCAATTGTTTCGTAATACTTAATCCTAACCCTACCCCCATTTGTGTGTTGTTTTCTCCCCTATTATATAAAACAAAAATCTTCTCTAAGTTCTTTTTCGATATTCCTGGTCCTGTATCATGTATAGAAACATATACAAAGTCATTTTTTCGATAAGCATGGATCTTAATCTCTCCTTGTTCCGTATATTTAATGGCATTATCAACAAGGTTAAATAAGATTTGCCTTATTCGAGTTTCATCAGCGTATACATGTGAAAGATTTTTAGGGATACTGTTCTCAATTTTAATGTTCTTGCTGACAATATACGCAAATACCTCTGTCAACACATGTACCACCGAATAAAGGTCAACTGCCTTCGTATTTACAGCTAACTCCCCTCGCTTTAGCAATGATAAATCAAGAATATCATTTACAAGATTGGATAATCTTTTTGCAGAAGCCACAGCCAGATTTACTTTTTCCGTTTGTGATTCCAAAAGCGCAGGTGCACGGTTCCCTGTCAATGATTGCAAGATAGCAATAATCGCATGAAGAGGCGTCCGGAATTCATGTGATGTTTTTTCAAGAAATTCATCTTTGAATCGATCCGCTTCGAGAAGAATATTTGACATTTCCTCCTTCTTCCGAAAAGTATCAGCAAAGAGGTGAGCCATATATAGCGATAACAGAGACAGATAAATAAATGGCAAAAAAGGCGGTAATGAATTGATATTTAGCTTCCCCATGATATTCAAGGTACCTGTAATAAAATACATGACCATAATAATCGACCCAACCATTAAGTATGTCCCACCTAATGTACGGTTCAATACAGCCTTCACCTGAATCCATAATAGATAAATAAATACAATTAACAAAAATATGGAATGGACAGGTTGGCTTAATGAATTAACTTTAATCGGAAGAATCATAGACATGCATAAAATAACTCCAAAAAGGGAAATTGCTTTGAAGACTTTTTTATTTGAAAACTGGTTTAAAGAATGGTGAAAATAGTTCAGGAAAAATACTCCTAATAAATCTGTAGATATTCCTTGCAATCTCTCAAAAATCGAATATCCCATAAAGGGAAATAATACACTTAAGAGTTTTTCACCGTGTGTCGCTGAATAAAGAGCTATAAAAAAGCAAAACAATGAAAAATACAATAATGATTTGTTTTGGCGCAGACGAAAATAAAATCCAATAAAATAAATACCGATGATGAAAAAAGCAGAAATCATGATTAAATCATAGGCAATGGCTTTTTCCCGGAACCATTGCATTTGTTCACTAGAACCAAGGTAGATTGGACCAACAATCCCCCCACCTGATGCATAGTCGAAATTGGCAACATGCACAATAATATCAATCTTGTTATTTTTTTCATATAAGTATTTTATATAAGGTGTGTTACCAGCAGTGTAGGATCCATTATTTTTGGGAACACCACTACTTCCGATTTGCTTTCCATCTATATAAATAGAATTAGACATGCGAATATTAGATGTTTTGATTCCTAGTATCCCATGTTTATCTTTTAACTTCACGACTAAATGGTATGTCCCACTTGAGTAAATAGGTGTATTTTTTCCATTAATAGTTTGCTGATTCCATAAAGAAGGTACTCTTATATAAGAATATTTTTTATCTTTTTTATCAAAATATGTTTTACTTACTAATTTCCCTGGTACAAACTCCCATTCACCATTTAATGCTATTGGCTGATGATCTTGTAATTGGATACTCGAGAGATCCATTACTCCCCTTTTCGCTTGTTGACTATCTGTAGTATGGTCACTATAAAATGCAGTGATGGCAACAAGTATTAGGATGATTAAAATCGCTAAAATAATCTTTATAAGTCGGTTCATTTTTTTAGTGAAGTCCTCTCTGCAAACGGTGCAAATATACAAAGCTTTTCTATATATTTATCGTCTATTCATTGGCTTTTTACAATAGAAACACGGGGACGGTTCTCGCGTTTCCTTAAAACGCAAGAACCGTCCCTGTGTTTCCCTTTCCTCACTATATTCGTCTACGAGGTTTGTTCAAAAGTTTTATGTAATAGTGACTGTCATCCATGCAGCGGAATAATTTTATTCCAATCCACTTTAGCGGTGTCCAAATTTCCTTCATATGGTACATTGGCATCAGCATATCCCCTATGCATTAGAATACGAAATAGTATAAATTACCTACAATTAAATCGATATATTAATAGTAAAAAATACCTATCTATTTTCAATAATACTCCTTCACTCGTGATGAATCAATATTCAATTAATTATAATAATTTCGATATAAGTGAAATATTGAAAGGTTATGAACTTATATATGCTGTCATTGAGAAGAATAGTGAAATGGTCCCAAAATATATTTTTATAGTACAAAGGAATTATTTATTAATCATCGAATTATTATTATTTGAAAAAGAAAAATATTTTAATATGGGGGATGTGGATGAAATACTTGACGAAATTATCCATAATTAGCTTTATTTACAGTTTATTTTTTTATGTAATTTTTTATAGTTCTAAATATCCTTATAAGTTTGAACAGGTTACTGGAATATCAGTTTTGAATGGCTATTTTTCTGATATATTTCTATTGGCAGTGATTGCCGTTAGTATCATACTCCTGCCTATAATCACAAACAAATGGCTGCATGAAAGTTTACATTCACTTTGGATTTCTATTTTATGGCTTCCTTTTTTTATTATTTTATATTTTGTTATTCCAATCATTCTTCCAGGTTTGTATCAAGCAATAGATCCTTTATCAGAAGTAATGGAACAATATAGCTACAAGGCGAATGGGGTTTCTACCATATTAATATTTATAACCTTAACATTATCCAATCTAGCAATAATAACATTAAGTATTTTAATAAAATTAAAAAAGAAAACGGTACAACTTGAACACTATAAATAATTTCTAAGAAACATGGAGGAAATGATGAAATTTTTTTTGAAGTTATGTGCGGTAAGTCTAATTTATGGTTTCTTTTATTATTGGTTTATTTACTTAATTATGTCGCCTTATGAACTTGAAACGATTACTGGTTGGTCGCAAAATACTATCACAAATATTTTGATTATTTTTTTAGCAATTGTTCTGATATTAAGCATTATTTTCATTCCTATTATTACAAATAAATGGTTGAAGCAAAGTATGCACTCCCTATGGACCTCTATCCTTTGGATTCCTTTTATGATCATTTTGGGAATAATAATAGGAATCTGTTTTCCTGGGTTGTATCCCGACCTAGATCTTTTATCTGAGACAATAGAGGAGGAAGATCTTATCAATATATTACTATTTGGATTTTCATTTTTAATTTATCCACTTTTTATTATCGTTGTTACATCACTCAGCATTTTAATACCGTTAAAAAAGAAAGCGCAACAATTTTGAATATAAAATACTGTATTTATAGGGGGGATTTGAATTAAGATCTCCTTACAAACTACCCAGGTAATTAACTTCTGTAACTTACAGAAAATGCATTTAAATCTAATACGATTTTTTATAAAAGTTTCTAAATGAAAAATAGTTGTCCTTATAATCTTTAATCTATAGTGAAGGGAGCTATCGTTATGTCGATAGCTCCCTTTTTTAATTCCTCTTATAAAAAATACCCTAATCTTAATTGAGTAGATGCTGTTAAACGGAAGAACGAGAACTTTCCCCTTGTTTCTAAAAAAGGGGAACGCAAGAACCGTCCCCCTGTTTCATATTTATTTTACTTTAACGCTTGCTGTCTTACTCTTATTTTTTGCTTTGTCTACTGCATATACTGTTAAGGTTGTACCTTTTTTCTGAGCTTTTATTTTGATCTTATAAGCTCCTTTGCTGTTTACAGTACCTTTGCCAAGTAGTTTTTTGCCGTTGTAAACGTAGACAGTTGCACCTTTTTCAGCTTTTCCGGATACATAAGTTGATTTAGATGTTACCTTATCTACTGAAGGTTTTGCCGGTGGTGTTTTATCTACTACTTTAACAGTTGTAGCTTTGCTCACATTCCCAGCTTTATCAGTTGCAGTAACTTTAATTTGTGTTCCAGCATTTTGTTTCTTAATTGTAAAGCTGTAGTTTCCAGATTTGTCGGCAGTTACAGTTTGTGTAAGCTTTCCAGCAATGTAAAGCTTCACTACTGCATTTGCTTCTGCTTTTCCTGTTACTGTTGTAGATTTATCTGAAACTTCTTTTACGGTTGGTGCATTTGGAGCTGTTTTATCAATAGTAAACTTCACTGTTGTTTTGTTACCAGCTTCAGATGTTACGATTAATGTATAGCTTCCTTCTGCTTTGACTATTGTACCAAAAGTAATAGCTTTACCATTTAATGAAGCAGTTCCTTTATCAAATGCAATCATTACATCTTTATTATAGTAAGCATTGTTTTTCACGCCTACTACTACCGGTGCCGTTTTATCAATAGTAAATTTCACTGTTGTTTTGTTACCAGCTTCAGATGTTACGATTAATGTATAGCTTCCTTCTTCTTTGACGGTTGTACCACTTGTAAAGGCTTTACCATTTAATGTCGCAGTTCCTTTATCAAATGTAACCGATACATCTTTATTATAGTAAGCATTGTTTTTCACGCCACTTACTACCGGTGCTGTTTTATCAATAGTAAATTTCACTGTTGTTACATTACCAGCTTCAGAAGTTACTACTAATGTATATGTTCCTTCTGCTTTAACTACTGTACCACTTGTGAAGTCTTTGCCATTTAATGTCGCAGTTCCTTTATCAAAGGAAATCGTTACATCTTTATTATAGTAAGCATTGTCTTTTACTCCACTTACTACTGGTGCAGTTTTGTCAATAGTAAAGTGCACTGTTGTCACAATACCATCTTCAGAAGTTACAATTAATGTATATGTTCCTTCTTCTTTGACTACTGTACCACTTGTGAAGGCTTCACCATTTAATGTAGCAGTACCTTTATCAAATGTAACTGTTACATCTTTATTATAGTAAGCATTGTCTTTAACTCCGCTTACTACTGGTGGTTTTGGATCATCTTTACTTTGGATGATCACTTCTTTCGTTGTTTCGTTACCTGCATAGTCAACTGCGCGGAAAACAAATTTGTTTTCGCCTTCCACTAAAGGAAGCGTAATTTTGTAATCCTTATTATGTGGCTGCAAGTAATCTACTGGGCTTATAAATGGCGTTTCAAACTCTTGATTTTCATCTACATAGAATTTCAAATAGTTGTAATTATCCTGTAAGTTGACAGTCACAGTAACTTCGTCAACATTTTTGTCCACTCTTTCCGGTGCTGTTACATTGATTACTGGTTTTTCCGTATCAAGGAAGATCTTTCGAGCAATCGAAAATGTCTTGTTAGCATGGTCGGTTGCTTCAACGATAATGTTGACTAGGCCATCTTGATCAAACTTAACGGATGTTTGGAAAGCATAATTTCCTTTTGCATCTTTTGTCGTTGGAACCACTGTGCCATTTACTTTCAACGATTTTAAACCAAGATCCTCTGTTACGTAGCCTTTAAGCGGAATTTCATGGGTGTTATATCCGGCATATGGTTCAGGAGTAAAATCATCAAGGTAGATTTTAGGCATTGATACATCGCCAATGGCCGCTGTATCTGAACCATAGTTTGCTGCATAGTCTTGTGCCACGATTTCTACTACGGCTTTTTTCGGAACGGTTGCAAACTTATAGAAATTTGTATTTCCATCCACAGTCGTCGCAAGCACACCATCGACGAAAACGCCATATTGTTTGACGCCAGTTCCTTCTTCTACCGTGCTCCAGGAAACTGCACCTTTTTCAGGATCAAAGATTGCTGTTACTTTTGGAGCGGTTGTGTCCACATAGACTGGTATTTTCTTAGATTGCCACTGGGCGCCCTTATAGTCGATCACAGCCTTAATTTCGTAATAATACAAGCCATCCTTAACAACCTGTCCCTTTACCTTACCGTCCCACGTACGATCCGGATTCAGGGAAGCAGCATCCCCATTACCGCCATCATAAGCACTTTTGGCGACATCCGATTCTGCTGACATGCGGCGAAGGAAGTTACCATCCTTGTCCAAAATATTAAATTGCACTTCTTTTGCATTGCGAAGGAAAGTTGGAAATACATCGATTTCATCAAGTTCTCCTTGTTTGTTCGGATTCAAAGGATAAAAATTCTTTTCCGGAACAGGTGCGAGGAACTTTCCATTATTCGTTAGCATGTTTTGCGCATCTTTGCCGAATTTTTTAATAGCCGTTAAATCATAATAATTTGTTTCTCCAAGCGATTTAAAGCCATCGATAATTTGTGGGCGATCCCATTTTCCATAGAAGCCAACATACGGAACTGTTAAATTAGGTGCCTTGTTATCTGAAGCTGTTAAATTTACAGAACCCTCTACAAAAATATCTTCTTTTAAGTCATAGGAGATGCTCTTGCCATCTTTATCGAAGCCAGGGATTTTAGCGTCAGTAAAATCTACCTTTACTGTAAAGTCAACTGACTTTCCAGCGGGAACCGTAACGGTTTCCGGCGCATCCACTTTTGCCCCTTGCAAATCACCCGTCATCAAGGCATTCAGGTCAGGTGCACCTGCTTTTGCCTGCTGTTTGAACGCATCAGTTAAAACGGTAGTGTTGACTTTATACGTGACATCTTTATCGGAAATACTTTTCGCTGTAAATGTCATTTCAAACTGTTTCTTTTGGAAGGCTTTTAATTCTACTTTCGCTTCACCATTGGCTTTGTTGACAACGTAGACTGGCGTTGTAACTGCGGAAAGGGTCTGCATCATCCCCGCACCTTCAAGGCGAGGAGAGTACGGATGGCCATTAACATCATTGATGACCTTCGCTGTATTCATTAACAAGATTTTCGCCAGTTTTGTGTGCTCAGCTACCGAAAGACCACTGAACCGCTTGTCGCTTTTAAGATATTCCTGCACCAAAGCAGAACCACCGGCCACATGCGGTGTCGCCATGGATGTTCCACTCTTTGTACCATATTTATTATCGTTCAAGGTAGAATTAATGCTTCCACCCGGAGCGGTAATTTCAGGCTTCAACTCTAAAGACGGAGTTGTTCCCCATGATGAAAAGGTAGCAATTTTTCCGACTGTTGAAGTTTGCACTACATCAGATGTTACCTTCAAAGTTTTATTGCCTGCCGCAATCGCCGCTTCAAGAGCAGCTCCATCTGTCTTTGCAATCATCATGAACGGAATTTGCATGTTTCCTAGATTATTTTGAATGGCTGAGTCATTGTTGTATACAATAATACCTGCTGCCCCAGCGTCATAGGCATTTTTCGTTTTATCAACGAAAGTTACATCTCCACGTGGTACAACAACTACTTTGCCCTTTACGTCTACACCATTATAATCCTCTGGATAGCCAAGCTTTCCGCCAAGACTTACAAGCTCGAGCTTTCCGCCATTCGCTTCAACTAGCTTCGTCCAATCATCTGCACCATAACCATCGCTCTTAAAGGAAGTCGTACCCTCAAGAGTAAGCGAATGCTTGAATAATAGAGTACCATTGTTGGATGCAGCCACAGAGATGGCATCCGGATTAACCGACGGTGCACCAACTGTTCCAATGTCCGGGTTTTGTGCAAGTGGCGTTCCATTTGTCAAACCATAGCCAATATGGCCGGAGTTTCCTGCGGCTACGGCACAAACTACCCCATTTTCCACCGCACGTTGGATCGCCAAGTCTTCAGCAGCATCTTCTTCATAGAAGGAAGCAACGTCGCCAAGACTCATATTTAATGCATCAGCACCAAGTTTGATTGAGTCATCAATCGCAACAAGATATACATCTGACCAAGTCGAACCAAAATTCGGATCGTTACTGAATACCTTCATCGCCAATACCTGTGATTCAGGTGCAACCCCTTTAACGCCTCCATTTGCTTCATCGCCGTTCGCGCTTACGATCCCGGCTACGTGCATGCCATGCTGGCCGGTGGCACCAATATCAATAATAGTATCGTTTTCATCAAAATAGTTGTAGCCGTATGGCACTTTATCCGTATAGAATTTCCCTTTTAGATTGTTATCCTTTACCAGCTGGCCAACTTTATCCTTGGATAAGTCTTCTTTGGATTTGTCTGTCAATATAAAATCACGGTGCGTTGGGTCAATTCCTGTGTCAATAATCGAGACAACCATGCCCTCGCCTTTATATCCGGTTTCTTGCCATGTCTCGCGAGACTGTATAAAGTTATGGCTCGTCGCGTCTTCCGGTACAGCTTCAGGACGTTTATACTCATTGGCGATATAAACATTTTTTACTCCTGAAATAGATTCAATTTTTGCAATGTCGCCAAAGAAAACCTCTCCACTAAAGCCATTGAAAACAGTGGAAAACTGTTCTTTGTACTTAATATTGATTCCTTTCGACTGGAATTGACTCTTTACCGTTTTTTGTTGGCTTAACACATCAGATTCGAGTGAATTCTTTTTACTTTCTGATAATTGTTTGTATAATTTCCCTTGTTTTGTCGCATATTCTACAGGTGTTTGGCCCTCTACCTCAACGATGACACGCACCTTGTCGGTAGCCTTTAAATTTGCCTTGGTTTTTACTGATTGGAGATCCTGTACTGCTGAAAGTGTTTCCTGCTGCTCCAATTGTTTTAATTGCCGTACTTTTGCCTCTAAGTCACCAGGCTTATAGGCTGCCGATGTTGGACCTGCAAAACCGAAACCTGACAGAACAAGAGCCCCTGCCAACACTAAGGATACCAGTTGGCGTTTCTTTTTCTTTTTCCTTTGTACCATTAAATTCTTCCCCCCATATTTTTCTTTTTTTGTATAAACTTTCCCAATCTATCAGAATAGTTAGAATATACAAGCATAATTTTAATATTCTTTTAAACTAACTGTCAATAAATTTACCGAAAAAAAATAAAATTATTTCTTTTTTGTATATTTCGACATTTCTTCGCCACGTCCCTCTCTTTTCTAGTTTCCTTACTAATCTTTAGATAATTTACAAGGCGGCTGATTAGAAAGTACCAAACAATATCAAGCATTGATGGAAAGGTTGTCCTATATAGGAAATTTTGCATAGGAATCACAAGGTAAAATGACGGATGTTGTGCTCGGGAATTTTTTTTCGGAGTAGTTGAGAAAATGTACAATACTAATTAATGAACTAGTTGGAGATTATTTTGTATGAAAACTTTTATACGAAAGCAGATCCTCCCTTTAAACTTTTTAAGAGGCTAATAGAATTATTAGTTTTGGGGATGTAGTAGTTCTATTTCGGACCGATTAGTTTAATTTTCTAAAAAACATTTCTATCAAAGCACTTGCCCACAAAAAAGCTAATAGAAATTGAGGAAGTAAGTGGAAACTCCCTTTCGCGATTAAAAACAATATAAATCTATGTATACAAAATGGGGGGGGGAATTTGACTTCTTTACTGAGTCAATGCACTTAAAAGGAAGCATGAGAATTTTCCCATGCTTCTAAAAAAAGGGGAACGCAAGAACCGTCCCCCTGTTTCATATTTATTTTACTTTAACGCTTGCTGTTGTACTCTTATTTTTTGCTTTATCTACTGCATACACTTTTAAGGTTGTACCTTTTTTCTGAGCTTTTATCTTGATTTTATAAGCTCCTTTGCTGTTTACAGTACCTTTGCCAAGAAGTTTTTTGCCATTGTAAACATAGACAGTTGCACCTTTTTCAGCTTTTCCGGAAACATAAGTTGATTTAGATGTTACCTTATTTACTGAAGGTTTTGCAGGCGCTGTTTTATCTACTACTTTAACAGTTGTAGCTTTGCTCACATTCCCAGCTTTATCAGTTGCTGTAACCTTAATTTGTGTTCCAGCCTTTTGTTTCTTAATTGTAAAGCTATAGTTTCCAGATTTGTCGGCAGTTACAGTTTGTTTAAGCTTTCCAGCAATATAAAGCTTCACTACTGCATTTGCTTCTGTTTTTCCTGTTACTTTTGTAGACTTATCTGAAACTTGTTTTACTGTTGGTGCCTTTGGAGCTTTTTGATCAATAGTAAACTTCACTGTTGTTTTAATACCAGCTTTAGATGTTACGACTAATGTATATGTTCCATCAGCTTTTACTACTGTACCACTTGTAAATGCTTTACCATTTAATGTCGCAGTTCCTTTATTGAATTTAACTGTTACATTTTTATTATAGTAAGCATTGTTTTTCACTCCACTTACTGCCGGTGCTGTTTTATCAATAGTAAATTTCACCGTTGTTTTGTTACCAGCTTCAGAAGTTACGATTAATGTATATGTTCCTTCTGCTTTGACGGTTGTACCACTTGTAAATGCTTTACCATTTAATGTAGCAGTACCTTTATCAAATTTAATCGTTACATCTTTACTATAGTAAGCATTGTTTTTCACTCCACTTACTACAGGTGCTGTTTTATCAATAGTGAATTTCACTGTTGTTACATTACCAGCCTCAGAAGTTACTACTAATGTATATGTTCCTTCTGCTTTCACTACTGTACCACTTGTAAATGCTTTACCATTTAATGTCGCAGTACCTTTATCAAATGTAATCGTTACATCTTTATTATAGTAAGTATTGTTTTTAACTCCGCTTACTACTGGTGCTGTTTTATCAATAGTGAATTTCACTGTTGTCCCAATACCAGATTCAGAAGTTACGATTAATGTATATGTTCCTTCTGCCTTGACTACTGTACCACTTGTAATAGCATTACCATTTAATGTCGCAGTTCCTTTATCAAAGGAAATCGTTACATCTTTATT
>NZ_JBYSWK010000073.1:0-16496 GCF_058781025.1 Heyndrickxia sp. FW510-T9
GATTATTACAGAAAAGCAAGTAAAAAAGTCGAAATTGCATTAACTGAGTTAGATTTGAAATCAGAAAAATCAATTGAAGATGAATTATTATTTCTTGAAAAAAGAACCGAATTAATCAATTTACTCAATGATCTAGAGCCTCTTGAACGTGATATTTTTATTATGAAGTTCTTTCTTGGGCTAAAAACTGAAGAAATTTCAACGAAACTTGGTTTAACCAAATCCTCCATTGATAATCGTATTTATAGAGGCAAAAAGAAGCTTAGTAAAAAGGCGTCGAAACTTATGATAGGAGAGACTGGAATATGAAAGATATATATGAATTATTAAATGACATAGACTTTAACGAAATGGAATTTACGGAAATGGAAGTAAGTGAAATAGAAACTGCCAAGGTAAAGAGCGCTCTGAAAAGATCGATAAATGAGAAAAAAGCATTGAAAAATAAAAGATGGAGAAAAAACGCTATAGCAGCTTCAATACTATTATGCATCTCAGCTGTAAGCATAGGAGTAACATTTCCAGCTTATGCTAACAGTTTCCCTGTAATTAATAATATTTTCCGTTTTTTTGATAGTGAAAAAACGGAGCCACTTTATAAAAATAATCAGAAACAATCTAGTATTTCTGCTGATAAAGGAAATGGAATATTTTATGAATACAAACAGTATTCAAAAACAATTAATTTAACTAAAGAAAGTAATGGGGTAAAATTCACAATTAATGATGCAATTTTTGATGGTAAGACAGTTACTTTGACTTATACGATTGAAAGCAAACAAGATATAGGTAATGTTAGTATTCCTCTGCCAAAAATAGCAGGTATGAAAGCTATAGGAGGAAGTGGAAAAACTTCAAAAATAAATACAAACAAATATGTCGGAATACTGACTGCTAGTAATGTGGAAGACAACAAGCTGGATGTGGCGAAAATTCAATGGAATATTGACGGTATGAAGAATCCCGAAAACGACACTTATATAAAAGGGAGTTGGAATTTTGCATTTTCTATAAATGCTACAGATAGCAAATTACTATTAACCAACAGTATTTCTGAGCAAAATGGAGTAAAGGTAAATATCGAAAAAATTGTTTTTAATCCTATGTCCTTTATCGTATATTATGACCAAGAAGTATCAGAGATGACTAACAGGTTGTCAGATAGAGTCTACGTTGAATTCGAAATAAAAGACAATTTAGGTAATGTCTATTCTGGAGAAGATAATGGTGGCATGGCTATTGAAGGTACTTCCAATATAAAGGGGAGTAAAACATTCGAAAAATTGGATACGAATGCAAAAGAGCTTATCATTACTCCTCATGTCACCTTAATCAATGACAATTCAGCAAAGTACACTTTTGATTCAAAAGAAATCTATATAAAATTAAATAAATAAGGAAATATTCTTAATGGACTGCTAATATTAATAGGGCAGTCCATTTTATTTAACATGACTATATATAAAAAGCACTCTAATCTTTTAAATATTTCACTCTTTTACTAAACAAAAATAGACATTAACCCATCTTAGATTAATGCCCTCTTTACTTTTAGCATAATATTTCACATATCCTCTATATAGCAGGCAAAAAAATTCATTTTAGCTTTATATATGCTACTTTCTGATTAAATTCATTCGATCCGTTTTTAGGAATGCTCAGAATTGTCCAATCCTTGTCCTTAATTTGTTTTCCAATATAAAGAATCTGTCCCAAGTGGTAACTAATATGAGCCACTTCCGTTTGTACTGCTTGAAGAACACTTAATGGTTGTTTTCTGAGTGTAACTGTTTTATGTAAATCCTCTTCTTTAAGACTTTCAATGGTTTGAAAAAGTAGTTTCCAGCCTTCTTCCCAAATTTGCAATAGTTGTTCCTTGGATTGATTATCATCAACAAATTCTAAATCTCTTTGTCTATAAGATTTTTCTCCATCAGTAGTCAGAAAATCGATCCATCGAGAGTGCATATTCCCACTTAAATGTTTAATGATTATTGCGATGTTATTAGATTCTCTACTTGGCTTCCAGTGTAATTCGTCTTCTGATAATTGCTGTATTCCTTTTTCTGCACGTTCTTTAAAGTGATGAAATTGTGCAATGATTATCCTAAGAAAATCCTTTTCAAAACTACTCAGAAATATCTCCCCTTATAAATTATTCATTATTCCAACTCATAACATCGTTTATTACGTTATAATTAAAAACTAATTGTGTGACAGTTGGATGTCGCGCCAGCCACTTACATCGCATTGGCCATATTCATTATCACCTACAGCAACCACTGTGCCGTCCGATTTAAGACCGATGGTATGAGCGCAACCAGCCGCTACCGCCACAATATCGTGCCAACCACTTACATTGCATTGGCCATGCTTATTCAAACCCACAGCCGTCACTGTGCCATCTGACTTAAGACCGATAGTATGATTACTACCCACTGCTATCGCCACAATTCCGCGCCAGCCACTTACATCGCATTGGTCATGTTTATTCAAACCCACTGCTGTCACCGTGCCGTCCGATTTAAGACCGATTGTATGAAGATAACCAGCCGCTACCGCCACAATATCGCACCAGCCACTTACATTGCATTGGCGATACCGATTATTACCCACAGCCACCACTGTGCCATCCAATCTAAGACCAATGGTATGCCAGTCACCAGCCGCTACCGCCACAATATCATGCCAGCCGCTTACATTGCATTCACCATCACTATTTCGTCCCACAGCTACCACCGTGCCATCCGATTTAAGCCCGACGGTACGACGCCAACCAGCCGCTACCGCTACAATATCGCGCCAGTCGTTTACATTGCATTGTTCATGCTTATTCCAACCTACAGCCGTCACTGTGCCGTCAGATTTAAGACCGATTGTATGAGCATTACCCGTGTTCGTGGCCATATGAACATTACCAACCGCTACTGCCACAATATCGCGCCAACCAATTACATCACATTGGCCATATTTATTATCACCCACAGCCGTCACTGTACCGTCAGTTGTAATACCAACTGTATGACGACGTCCCGCCGTTATGGTATTTTTAGGCCACCTTTTCACCTTTAACTCCACTTCTTTCGGTAAAATGTAATCCATGTTTTACCTCCTTGAATATAAACACCCCTAATTGCTCCATTATCTACATACATGCAATTATTTTTTCCGTTTCCCTTATTTCTCCTTTACTTCAATAAGAAAAGAGTAGCCCTTTTCACACCCTTACTTAAAATCTGATATTATACTGTGCAGAATCTTTTTACTTTCTGCATCCTTTTGTCGGTATGGGCGACCAATTTGTTCATAGATTTCCTTTTCTTCTAATAGCTGTTTTGGGTGTAGAACTTTTGCTGATATTTCTTGTAACTTGTAATTTTGCGGTAAAAGGGAGTCTGCTCGCCATACCCATTCAGGTAAGCCGTTCAAAATGAGGCTTCCATCGACGGTGTAGGTTAAGTAGCCAAATGCAACTTCTACACTATCCTTACGAAAATCAGATTGCCTATTACGAAACTGCTCTTTGACAGGTATTTGTTCATAACCAGCTTTTGCAAGTGTATTTTCTAATCGATCTCTATATGTTGTCCACGTTACTATATCAATATCACTATGCGGTCGAGTAATCTTTCCAAGTAGAAAATCTATTGCCCAACCTCCACGTAACCAAAAATCACCATCGAGCTCCTCAAATATTGCTCTAATTTCACTCAATACCTTTAATTGTGACTTTGTCTGTTCATCGAATTTTTCGTGTGTCATGTTAATTCTCTTTCCCCCAAATTAGATGTTGCAGTAGATACAATCTTATTCTGCTAAACTGAACTTAGATGAATAACTTCAACAAAAAAAGCTTTAATCCTTCTTCGATTAAAGCCCCCGTTCATTGAGTAAGTTAGCTTCATATTTGAGAATACCGTAGTAAACAAGGTCTACATATTTGTTTTCCTTCATGACATGATTTCTTAGTATACCTTCTTTTTTCATACCTATTTTCTCCATAACCCTTCCTGAAGCTAGATTTGAATGAAAGTACCGAGCAAATACTTTATGATAGTGTTTTTCAACAAATGCAAATTCTAGTAAAGCTTTACTAGCCTCTGTAGCAAAGCCATTTCCCCAATATTCTTCTCCAATCCAATAAGCAAGTTCACCATTATTAAATTTTTGATTGTTAGATAATGCTATTGCCCCATATAACTTTCCAGAAAATTTATCCGTAATTGCGTATTCAAAATACTTATCATCATTAAAATTATCAAGATGATTTTTTATCCAAGATAAAGCATCCTCTATTGAATACGGAAAGGGTAAATATAAAGTGTTTTTGAAAATATTGTAATTATTACAAAGCCTAGTAACCTCCGGTGAGTCGAACTCTTTAAATAGACGTAGAAGCAATCTATTCGTTTCTATTGTTCTTTCTGTATTACTATAAATCATATTTATCCCCCTCAAAGCATCTGATAGCCATCCATAATGCAAAGCTTCACCAGAGAAAATGCAAGATGTCGAAATTTTTACATTGAAGTACTGCAAACCAGTACATTTTTTTCATTCCTATAAACTTTTCCAACTTTTTGTCTAGGATTAATACAATTTATTAAAATATTGCTGTAAGTTCTTCAAACTTCTCAATAGCATACTCATACTCACTTACTTGTCCGAATCCATACTTTGCATAAACAAATGGAATTCCAGCATATCTTGCAGCATTTAAATCGCCAACTGTATCCCCTACATAAATAGGGGTGGATAAGTTGTTCCTTTTGATTATTAAGTTTATATTATCCCCTTTTGAAAGTCCGGTTCTTCCTGGATTCTCATAATCTAAAAAATATTTTCCAAGATTATGAAACTCATAAAAAGACTCAATGTATCCATCCTGACAGTTGCTTACGATAAAGAGTTTGTACTTCTTCGATAATATGTTCAACACTTTCTCAACATTAGGATAAAGATTACCACCTTGTTTCTTTATATATTCACTTTCAGTATTACAACACACGGTTATCACTTGGTCGCAAAATTCCTCGTTTAAATAAGGAAACAACTTTTTACCAATCTCATGCATTTGAAGCCCCATTACTTTTTCGAAATCAACCCGTGTTAATTCTTTTTTAATTTGACTATATTCCTTGATGCAGCTATTCCAAGCATTAAGAACGGTATTAATTGGATCCCAAATCGTTCCATCTAAATCAAAAATAATACTATCCATAAGTGGTTTCACCTCTATGTCTTCAAAAAACTATCGATTATTTTGAAGTGGAATTTTTAACGTAAGATTCCGTTTGTAAGTTGTCTCATTGTTTTTTATTTTACTAACTTAAGAATATAGTTTTGAACAATTTCAAGGTTCTTACGATAATCTTCTTGAAGTATTCCATAAACAGCACAATCTTTGTATTGATTCTTGGCATTGCGAATCATATGTCGGATGATTCCTTCTTGAACCATACCTGCTTTACCCATCACTTTTCCAGAAGCCGGGTTGTCCGTGTTATGTGCTGCAGCGATTTTGTTTATTCCCATATGTCGGAAGCCGAATTCCACCACCGCCCTTAACGCTTCTGTTCCATACCCTTGGTTCCACCATTTATATCCAATCGTATAACCTACCTTACAGTTTTCGGTATTGTTTTCGAAGTCATATAAATCTATTTCTCCAATCAATTCACGGTCTGCTTTTCGCTCAATAGCCCACCAACAAAATTCATTATGAGTATAATCACTTACTATTTTTGTCACCCTCTCGATGGTTTCTGAAACAGTCTTGTGTGCCCCATTGATGAGATTATCCGATACCCGTTCGTCCGATAACCAATGGTCAAAAACCTTTTGAGCATCAGACAATTCCATCCTTCTAAGGATTAATCGATCTGTCTCTATTTTAGGTGTTCCTAAATAATTTATCATTTGGGTCTCCTTCTAAAACCAAAATCAAATAAACAGCACATTCTCTCCAAATATTTATAATAAGTATTTTTCAATTGGTTCTAATGAAAACATCCCACTTTCTTTCATAAACTGGGTTAACAATTGCATATGTCCAGCACCATAAATTACTAATATTCTATCTTCTGGTGAAGATATCTGTGCAATATTCGCATAGATAATCATATTTCTACGGTACCAATAATTACAGAGCCAATCTACACCTATGTTATTTTTACCATCTCCCACTCGTGCTAGGTTCATATAAAATATCTCTTGGTCGCTTTGACTACCAATGTGATTGTTACATTCTAGCAAAAGTTCTCTTACAGTGTTTACTGACTGTGCCTTTTGAAATTTATCAATGTTTTCCACTCCAATAGAATTTAAGTGTTTATACATTTCAGGTAGGTGTAGTTTTGCATAATCTAGCACATCTTCTAGTGATATTCCTTCAGTCCATTCATTCCAATCAACAGGATAAATTCTTTCGTGACCAAGTTCGGCAGCAGTACGAAAGCCTAGTTGATGAATTTCATTAGCAGTAAGTGTAAAATCACCCGACAAATATGAATGATAATCTTTATTTAGAGCCTCATCTGATTCAGCTAATGCTTCAACAGCAACCTTCGTCGGTTTGAATAATTTTAGTCTCTCCACAACCTCTGTGAGTTCTTGTTGTCTTTTTGGTGCTAATACATCATCGGCTTTAATATTATGTAAATCCAGTCCTGGGTTATTCATATGGTAAGTACCGAGAATTAAAGCAGCAGGTTTATCATTAGTGTTCATCTTGAAAAACATCCTCCCATAATAAAATAGTCCCTCATCAATTCGTGAATACAAAATACATCCCTTAATACTGACTTTTTCATTTTATAACTCCTTATTAACAATCCCCGCAGTTTTTCCTTATTCTACTAAACTAGCGTTAGCTTAATAACTTCAACAAAAAAAGCGTTAATCCTTCTTTGATTAACGGCCCCGAAAATTTAAGCTCATTTCTTCACAATCTTGTTTTGGAATTAAATAAGGACTGCCACAGCAGCCTGTCCTTTTACATCATCCCTTAAACCCTCTTATTTTCTAGATACTCTTCAAATGTTATTTCCCCTACTTTTTGAAAGGAATTGGTATTTTTTCCATCACAAATAGATTTGTATAGTTTTCCTGGTAAAGAAATGTTTAAAACTTTGTTTGTTTCATTATTTATCTTAATTTTCAGCTCAGCCATCTCTCTTAACGTCATTATAGATGGCCCTCCAAAGTCATCGGTTCTTCCTTGAGGATCTTTATTAATTAAACCCACTAAATGTTTTGCATATTCATCAACACTTACGCTTTGAAATTTCATGTTGCCCGGGATAACATACCTTTTAAAGAGAGGTTTTGATAAAAGTAACTTTTCGACAAAGCCGTGGAATTGAGTTGCACGAACTATTGTATTAGGAATAGAACTATTCCTTAACAATTCTTCTGCTTCGTATTTAAGCTTATAATATTTCAGTGGTATTTCCTCTATTCCAACAATTGACGGATAAATAAAATGTTTTATGTGTTTCAACCTACTTAAAAAGTTTTCAAACCCTGTTACCTCGAAATTTTGCGAATTTTTTTGGGGACTTGTTGCTGCGTGAATAATTACATCTACATCTTTTACTGCTTCTTCCAAGCCTTCACCAGATAATAAATCGCTATAAACCCAATCGAAATGTCCCAATGTTTCAGGCTCTCTTCTCGAAGTTATTTTCACTTTATAGTCGGAATCTTTTAGTTGATTTAGCACAGCTGAACCTAGTTGTCCTGTTGAACCAGTCACCAATATCCTCAAGTACAACACTCCTTTTATAATGGATTATCTTTGTATTGTAATATTCAGAAGTTGGAGTCTTTATTCAGCTAAACATACGTTAGTGAAAAAACAACTGTTCATGTTCATATTGAACAATATCCCCTGATATCATTCCACGAAGAAAAGCTTCACCATAGAAAATGCAAGATGAATAGGCTCTTACATTTTAGTAGAATAATAAAAATTAATATATATTCCTGATATCTTCCCAACCATACACAAATTCGGAAAGTCTCTTGCCAGCAATTTCAACTTCAACCCTATCAATTTTATTACCGCCAAGTCTCTCGTAAAATAGACGAGAACCATTATCTTCCAGTACAAGAACAAGCATAGAATTTATTCCCAGTCCTTTAATTTCATCTATTATTGGTTTAACAAGGACTGATCCTATACCTTTTCCCTGATGGTCTTTTAATATATATATTGCATATAACTCTCCATCATATCCACTGTATTTCCCGCTTCTTTCTTTACCGCCAGATGAGAAACCAACAATTTCCCCTTCATCATTTTCAGCTACATATACTCCTCCATTAGGAATGTTATTTACCCATAGCTCTTCTCGATTTTCATATTTTAAATTATTTAGATATTCGTCTGGAACAATATTGGTATATGTTGTTTTCCAACTGTCAACGTGTACCTTAGCAATTCCTTTTGCATCAGTTAAAACTGCTTTTCTAATTTTAATAAGCCCATTATCCATTGGTTTCATCACCTTTATATACTCAATTGAGCCATTTATTATATCTACCTTTTTTCAACTATACTGATCGATAGTTCAATATATAATGTTTTCATTTCTATAATGAAAACATTAATTCCTCTAAATATTACAATCAATTTAGGAGGTATTTATATTGCTGTTATCAAATACCTTAGAACTTTATGAATCGGATAAAAGGATCTCCCCAAACACTAATACAATTCCCCAATTTAAATGCCACATACTTCTGTATCGTAGTTCAAAATCCTTCTCTTACTATCTCGCCTTTTAATTTAAATACATTCCTTCCTCATCTTTTCTATACAATTTTACCTAATTACAAAATTTCCTCTATTAGGATTAATTAACAATATTGTCCTAAAATGAAAAAAGAGCACTTTTCCTTACTAAAGGATAGCGCCAGATTGTGGATCATTGGTTAAATCTCAATCAAGATAAACCTACATAAGTTCAATAAAGTTTTTTTATATAACTTTCTTGAAGTCTTTCAGCAATTATTTCAACACTGGAGTTAGGAATCTTAGTGTGCTCAAATAGAATTTTAGCAGCAGATGGTAATGTTTCTTTATCAGACCAAGCTGAGGGATCCCATAATTTTGATCTCTTAAAAGCTTTTGCACAATGTATGAAACATTCCTCTACTTCCACACCAATACCTACAATAGGTCTTTTTCCTTTAACAGCCATTTTTTCTAGAAGCTCATCATCTTTTACCAAACAAGCATTACCGTTAACTCTGAGTGTTTCTCCTAATCCTGGAATAAAAAATAAAAGCCCCACTTTTGGATTTAATAAAATATTACGCATTGAATCTATTCTTTTGTTTCCCGGTCTTTCTGGTATGATTAGATGCTTATTATCTAGTATACGAACAAATCCAGGCATATCCCCTCTAGGTGAAACATCACAAAAACCTAAATTATCAGAAGTTGCAATCACTAAAAAAGGTGACTTAGAAATAAAATCATAACAATGATGGTCTAGATCTTTAATCACCTTTCTTTTTACTAATTCACTCGGAAAACCAATAATTGAACGCAATTCTTCTTCGTTTTCAACAGTATTTTTGAATTTTTTATATTGTTCCAAACAGCCGTCACTCCTCTTCGAGTTACAATTACCTTTCAACATTCTTTACTTTTCAAAAGTATCAAAGTAATGTTAATGGAATATCAATTACATTTTGTTTATTAAAATATTTTTTGAATTATAAGGTATATAAAGATCACTAACATGCTTCGTTCAACAAAGTACAATTTCTTTGCTACATAAAATCATCAAACTGCCGCATAATCATATTAGTAAATTGAAAGAATATATAGAATTTTCCCTCTCCTCATGTTAAGATTAATACGTTAAAACCAGGAGGTATTATATGACCGAAGAATTATTGTTTGTGATTGTCCTTATCTCGGTTGGTATTTTTTTAATTAGCCGCTATAATAAGTTAACTCATCCTCTAATAACTTTTCTAAGTGTATTTGCTATAATGTCCACCATTTATGCAATCCCTTATTTTCTTATGATTATTACAAGCTTGTTTTAAAAATTTATTTAATCCTTCCATTCCTTTGCTATAAATAAGGGGTTATTATCGACAGCTTCCTCAAATTATGTGTTTCAGAAGATACATTCTTATTCTGCTGAACCGAACTTTAGTTTTATAACTTCAACAAAAAAAGCGTTAATCCTTCTTCAATTAACACACTCATTTGTTCAATAAGAAATTGTACATAGTCGGTTGGATAAAGAACTAAAGGTTCCAAGCTTCTTTTAAAAGTCGAATTCCTGTATCAATTTCTGTTTCTGATAAACCTCCAAAACCTAGTAAGGCTCTGTGGCCAGCACTTTCTTTTTCCCCATGATTATATATTGACAATGGATATACCTTTACACCAACATTCACTGCCCTTCTAATTAATTCGACTTCATCCATCCTGTTTTTTTTCTTTTAAAACAATATGTAGTCCTGAATTTCCACCACATATTCTTCCGCACATAATTGATCGTAGGCTGACTGAATTGTATGAGTTGAAATCATTTTGGCTTTGAGAAGGAATGGTTCACTTTATTAATTTGCTTTACTATAGTTGGTACATGTAAGACATCCAGAGATTTTAAAATAAAAATAAGCTAAAGCGTCAGTTTAGGCGAAACCCATTGGTCGCAGGAAATTGAAGTATGTCAGTTAACTATGTTCAAAGACATCTACCTTTGATAATATTAATTAAATAAACCCTTGTGGTGAAAACTGAGTTTCACTTTTAAAAAGTAAATTAGATGAAAAGGAGGTACGGTGTATTAATGAGACAAACAAAGACACTTATTCCTACACTTAGAGAAATTCCAGCTGACGCAGATACAAAAAGCCATCAGCTTTTGTTAAGGGCCGGTTTTATTCGGCAAAATGCAAGCGGTATATATACATACATGCCTCTTGGTAGAAGAGTTCTCCAAAAAGTAGAGAACATCGTCCGTGAGGAAATGGATCAAGCCGGGGCTGTCGAATTGTTAATGCCTGCGCTACAAGCTGCAGAGTTATGGCAGGAATCCGGTCGTTGGTATACATATGGACCAGAGTTAATGCGACTAAAGGACAGGCATGAGCGTGAATTTGCCCTAGGTGCAACCCATGAGGAAGTCATTACGAGTCTAGTTCGGGATGAAGTAAAGTCTTACAAAAAGTTGCCACTTACTTTATATCAAATTCAAACAAAGTTCAGGGATGAAAAGCGCCCGCGCTTTGGACTGCTGCGTGGACGTGAGTTTGTAATGAAGGACGCTTATTCCTTCCACTCCAATCAGGAGAGCCTTGATGAAGTTTATCAAGATTTATTTTCTGCCTATTCAAATGTATTTAGACGCTGCGGTTTAAATTTCCGTGCGGTAATTGCTGATTCCGGAGCAATGGGCGGTAAGGATACTCATGAATTTATGGTCTTATCATCGATAGGTGAGGATACAATTGCCTATTCAGATACATCTGATTATGCTGCAAACATCGAAATGGCTCCAGTCAACATTGAGTATCAAAAAATGGACGAGCCTGCCAAAGAAATCGAGAAAGTTATAACGGAAAACAAAAAAACAATCGAGCAGGTTTCTTCCTTCTTGAAAGTAAACTCTGAAAAAATAATCAAATCTTTGCTGTTTAAAGTAGACGATAAGTATGTACTTGTGCTTATCCGTGGAGACCACGAGGTAAATGATATAAAACTTAAAAACTTGTTAGAAGCCGGGAGCGTAGATTTAGCATCTCCTGAAGAAACAGTAGAAATATTGGGTTGTAAGGTCGGTTCACTTGGCCCGATTGGTGTAAGCAATGTTGAAATTGTTGCCGATCATGCAGTTAAAGCAATTGAAAACGGCGTCTGCGGTGCAAACGAAGAACACTATCATTATATAAATGTAAACCCTGATCGTGATTTTAAAATCAACTCCTACGCAGATTTGCGCTTTATCCAAGAGGGTGACCCATCACCGGATGGAGAAGGAAAAATCTTGTTTGCAAAGGGAATAGAAGTTGGGCATGTCTTTAAGCTTGGAACACGATATAGTGAAGCGATGAATGCAACCTATCTGGATGAAAACGGAAAAGCAAAACCGATGATTATGGGTTGCTACGGAATCGGAGTTTCCCGCACTGTTTCCGCAATCGCAGAACAATTTAATGATGAGAAGGGACTTGTTTTGCCTGCAAATATTGCACCATATCAATTACACTTAATTGCGGTTAATATGAAGGATGAAGTACAGTCAGCACTGTCTGAGAAACTTTATAAAGAACTTGCGAAGAAATATGAAGTTTTATTTGATGACCGCCACGAAAGACCAGGCGTGAAATTTACTGATTCAGACTTAATCGGTCTGCCAATCCGCATAACTGTTGGAAAGAAAGCGGCAGAGGGGATCGTCGAACTGAAGGTACGAAAAACAGATGAATTGTTTGAAGTACACGTGGAAGAATTAATTGAAAGAATTAATGAGTTAATAGCTAATTTATAAATTAGGAGGGGATGATTCTTTAGGTCATCCTCCTTATTTCTTTCAAAGACCAAACTTGAGAAAAAATAGAATAAGAAAAATCATTCATAGTGCAGATGCAACAAAAATGATAAAATAGCTTCCATTAAAAGTTTTATCTAAGATGTTGAATACCAATTGTCATTGATTATTTTGTTTACCTGTTTAATCCATACCTTCAAAAAGAACAGAACGGGATTCTGTTCATTGATAATATGGAATCCAAAAAAATTCAAAAAAAGTACCATATTAATCAAACGTTTTTCATCTTCAGCTAAAGCACCTTTACTTTAAGTACATTCTTTCACTTTCTAATTATGTTGAATCAGCTAACTAAATGACTCTCTGTTTTTCATCACTTCTGCGACTTGTTGAGAATGTAAATCTCCTTCTTCTTTCAACTTATCAATAATGTTGTGGTAGTCCTCTTCATTTCGATTTTGACTTAATTTATATGCTGCTTGAACTTCTTCTATTTTAATTTTAAATCCAACAATACCTTTTATTTGTTTCTTTGTTTTTGAAGAAAGATTTTCCCATAAAGCTGCATTCTTACGATGACTTTCGTATTTTTGTAATAATAGTATAAGATCTTCTTCTAACTCTTGTTCACTCATGATACTAGCTGTTCCATATACATGGACAGATTGGTAATTCCATGTTGGTACATTTTCATGTGCATACCAAGACGATGAAATGTACGCATGTGTGCCCTGAAACATAACAAGGACATTTTCATTCTCACCCTCGAACGTTTTCCATTGAGGATTCGCATAAGCCAAATGTCCAGTAATGTAGTAGTCATCCCCTTTTTTATTTAACCCCAAAGGCAAATGAGTGGCAATTGGTTTTCCTTGTTCTGTTGTGACAATCGTGCCAAAAGAGTTTTTTTGAACATAATCCCAAATCTCATCGATATTTGTGACCTGAAAATGTTTTGGAATATACATAATAACCGCCCTCCATAAAAAATTATATGATTGCTTTAGTCATAATAAAGTCCATTTGTTCTTCATCACCAATAAAAAAAGCGTGGGTACCAGTTTGAACAAACCCCATTTTCTGATAAAAAGCAATTGCATTATTATTTTTTTCCCATACACCTAGCCAGATTTTCTTTTTATTACCTTCCATCGCAATTTCCATAGCTTTATTTAGCAGACATTTACCAAGCCCCTGCTTTTGAAATTTGCTCTTTACATAAATCCTCTCGATTTCAAGTGATTCATCACCCATGTCTTCAGACTGAGCATCATTGGTATTGACCTTTAAATATCCAGCTACTTCATGATTAAAATAAACAAATAAGAATTGCGAAGAAATATTGGATAATTCTTTTTCTAATTGTTTTAAGTTAAATGCACTTTCCATATAGGCATTCATATTTTCGGGAGTATTTTGGTCCTTATATGTCTCATTAAATGTTCCATAACTAATTTCTTGAAGTGTGCGTGAATCTTCAATGGTACACTTTTTTATATCTATAGTCATTTAAATATTCGCTCCTTGATATTATTAATAGTTTCTCTTGTTTCCCTTTTTTACAAATTCCCAGTCTTTTTCAATATTTTTTCTTACTCTTTGAAGAAAATGGAAAATAGTTTCTACTTCTGTTTCGGAAAATCCCTCTAATGCAGAGATATTGGAGTAATTATTTTCTCTTATTATAAATGGATAAACAATTTTCCCTTTCTCTGTTGGAAAGAGTTTTTTAATCTTTTTGTTTTGTTCATCTTCCTTTTTTTCAATAAAGCCATTCAATTCGAGTTTTTTAATAGCACGAGATGCTGTTGTTCGATCTACTTTTATCATCTCAGCTAGCTTTTCTTGAATGATGCCTGGGTTTTCACATATTCGCACAATGTACAAGTACTGGCCTTTCGTAAGGTCATATTCTTTAAATTCTATATTACTTATGGAATCTAATGCTCTTGCTATCATTCCAATTTCACGAAGAATTTCCTTCATAATTAACTCCTTAGATTATATTTTTATTGCAAATGCAATAAAAATGTTATACATTAAATTTATCTTAATTTTGTTGCATTTGCAATAATAAATCAGAAATCGAATAAAGTAAAATATATAATATGAATTTGGTATTTCTTTCACTATACAATCAGATCTTGGAGTTTCACCTTTTGATTGGACTAAGTGATTTTATGAATTTTTATTTGAACTTATTTGCAATCTGTGTAATATTATAGTTAATTATATATTTTAAATGTTTTCTAGGGTTCCGCAACTCTCAGTTGGTCTGGTCCGAGAGAAAACTCACAGCATTGCTGTGTCACGGAGGGATAAAAGCCCGGGAGATACTGTTTACAGTAGTCTCTTGGGCTTTTTTGTTTTCATGAAAAAAATTTGGAGGTGCTATTTATGAACAAAAACTGGGTTAAAGTATTTGTTGCTGCATTTTTTGAGGTTTTTTGGGTTATTGGATTAAAACATGCATATGACTTTTGGACTTGGAGCGGAACAGTTATTTCAATTATTATCAGTTTTTATGCCTTGATCATGGCCGGGAGGAGACTACCCGTAGGAACTGTTTATGCCGTTTTTGTGGGATTAGGTACTGCTGGAACTGTTTTTTCAGATATCGTTTTCTTTGGCGAACCATTAAAGCCAGCGAAAATCATATTGATTTTGGTTTTATTAGCAGGGGTAATTGGATTGAAATTAATTACGGGCGATAAACTTGAGAAAGGAGTTGATTCTTAATGGCGTGGATATTTTTGATTGCGGCAGGTTTATTCGAAATGTTTGGAGTTACCATGATAAATAAGTTGCACAGAGATCGAAATTGGAAAGCAATGATACTGCTTATTCTTGGATTTGGAGCAAGTTTTCTATTTTTGGCATTTGCAATGAAAACTTTACCTATGGGTACTGCATATGCTATTTGGACAGGAATAGGTGCATCTGGTGGAGCAGTATTAGGAATGATTTTTTATGGTGAATCAAAAAATTGGAAAAGAATAATTTTTATTGTAATGGTTTTAGGATCAGCCATTGGATTAAAACTGGTTTCATAGGATTAAATTGCTCCTTATAAGGAGAGGGAAAATTTGAATGATGAAAATATAAGAAGTGGAATAGTACTTTTTTCGCTGTTTTGATAAGTGCTCTTCATATAATGCTATATATAGTAAATGAAATACCAAATCTATTTTCTACATTTCAATATTAATGATAATTGGAGCAAGTTTATTGATTGCTTCAAAATTTTTATACCCCAATACAGTCAAACTCCACTAAAATCGTTAGTTTAAGTGGAGTTTTCACAGTTCTCCCTCTTTATTAAAACCTACGCTCTTTTCGTAAATTTTGTTGATTTACCTTAAAAAATCAGAATTTTGGTATAATGGTTTAATAGAAAATCATTTTCGAAAATTGGGGTGAAAGTCAATGGTATGGATTAAAGTTTTCGGATTACTATCAGCAATTTGTTCCATAGCAACATTTGTGCAAATTTTAAGTTTTAAAAGAGAAATAATAAAAATGGACGAAGACCAAGAATTGACTGAAGAATTAACAAATAAATGGAAAAAGCGATTTATCTATCCATACATTTTTGTGTGTGTTTCTGGAATTTTTTTTACTGTAATAACTTATATTTTCCGAATTTTTTTTGATGATTGAAATTTATGATGCCTTAAACTATTTTTCACCTAACCTGAGCTTTACTGGTATATGAAAAAAGGCTGCAGCAGCAACCGCGTGTTCAACTAATGCATGCGTTTGTTTAAGTACAGGATTTCACAAACTTACATAATCAATTATCACTATCTTCTAATCTATCCAAAAGTTTGTCAATTTATTTGAAATTCTTATAAGAATAACGATGATATGAATAAAAAAACCAGCAACAATTTATATAACGAGTTTACTTGTGAGGTGCAAAACGGTAAATCACAAACTTAATCACATAGCAAATCACAGTATATTGCACAG
>NZ_JBYSWK010000074.1:0-16371 GCF_058781025.1 Heyndrickxia sp. FW510-T9
GTTCTTGCGTTTCCTAGAAACGCAAGAACCGTCCCCATGTTTCCACCTGCACTCATCGCTTTAAGAAACGGCAGAACCGTCCCCCTGTTTCACTTTCTTTGCTTTGTTAGCTTCTTCCATGAACATTTTTGCTTTTTCTGGGTCGATTGGGTTTTTCATGTTTCCATTTTTGATCCAGGTAGCGACGGATACTCCATCGTAGTGTTGGAGTAATTCATTAATGTTATGACCTGTTGCACCTCCGCCTAATAATATCGGAGTAGTTGGTAATTTGGTTCTAACCTTTTGAATCATTTCAATACTTTCTTCTTTTGTTTTTCCCGAGATAAAAAGACCATCAGCAAATGCCTCGTGAACGGCTTCCCATGCAGCATCTTCAATTGGTTTTCTTCCTAGTGGGACTCCGTGAATTTCATATATATCTGCGTAAACCGGAACCTTCGTCCGAATTCTTTTCCTTAATTTAGCGATATCTACACACTGCGCTTCAAGAATTCCTGCACTTGTGACGCTAGCTCCTGTAAAAAGATGTTCCACCCTTACGAAGTCTGCACCTACTGCATCTGCCACTGCTAATCCAGATACTCCGTCCCAATTCATTAATATCCCCATGGTCAATTGAGGAAACTCTTTTCTTATTTCGTACGCAATTCGAGACATGTAAGCAATTGCTTCCGGTTCAGAATGTTGCTTGATGGGCATATCATTCATGTTTTGAATAATAATTCCGTCGAACCCATTCTTTTGAACCATTTCGGTTTCCTTCAAAGATTGATAGACAATTTCATCGATTGTTCTATCAGTGTGCCGATAACTACCAGGTAGAGGTTCAGGTTGAATCATCGACAACACATGACAATTTGGTTTAAATACATCCCCCATTATATCTCTCCTCCGATTTCCTTATAGTAGTCCAGACTTACTTGAAACATTTGCTCGGTAGGAATAATGCCTTTTTCTGTAATATAACCGGTAATATGGTTAGGTTGAACACCTAATAATTCAGGGGATTCGAAATTTATATTTTCCGCTATGGTAGGATTATCCCAATAGCTTGTTAGCTTTTCTTTTGTATCCACAATCACTAGCTCTTTTTTATACCCATAAATCGGGCGGATATCTAATTTTATTAAAGGAGTTAGAAAATATAGTGGTATATTATAATAGTCACATGCAAGTCCGACTATATCGGAACCAGTTGTATTAAAGCCTGTCCCATCAGGGAAGAATGTCTCTGCTCCCATAAATGCCACATCGCAATCCTTTAAGTAATATACTAGAGCTGCATCGGGGAAAAATTTTATTGTATGCTGTGCCTCCTGACAGGTCTCAACAAACGGCAAGCCACCATTAATCACTCTGCTTTCGGGAATATAAATCGTATAATGTCGATCCTTCCCCCCTATGTTTTTCAATAGTTTATCAACCGTACTTGAATAATCATAGACTAGTATATTTTTCACCGACTCTGCTTCCACCCATTTACTGGCATATCCAACAACTTTTTCAATAGCATTTTTAGAAGTAGATAGGTAATTATTCTTTGTATGAATAATTTTGTCAACAGCCTCTGGTAGACTCTCTTCTACTAAAAGCTCCATATTTTTAGTCATTAGTAAGATCGCATTACTAATTGCTTGACTTGCTTCCCCTCTCGTTTTTACAAAGAAGGATGTGACAGCTTGAATTCGATTTACAATGTCTTTTACTTCATCATTATTATTCTTGCCTTCCAATGCGATTGATTCAATCATATTGCCAATCATAAAAATATGATTACTTGCACCTAAAACTTTTTGCTCAACAATATCATCAAATAGTGGCTGCGCTTTAATTGGTAAAAGACTTCTTACCTTTATCTTCTCTTGGTCCATATAGAATTTCCCCCTTTTTCCGTTATATCTAGGGTAGCAATTATGAAAAATTCAGTAATTTTTTGGCAGTTCCTTCATAAACACCTTCGAGATAATCTTTTTCTAAGTGAAACATATCAAAGACATCTATCGAGCATTTGGTAAAAACATTAGGGAAAGACGAGCCAAATACCAGCTTTTCTTTCGGCAGCTTAGAAAAAGCTTTTCTCAAAATTTGAACTTCATATTGATTCGATGTTTCAAGATAAATATTTTCATATTCCCTTGCCAAATCTACACATGCGTAGCCATAATCAAAGCATCCCATATGAAGAAAAATAAAATTTAAGTAAGGACGTTTTTCGGCATGGACTGCCCATTGCTGAGGCATTGTTCTCGCTCCAATTCCTGTAAAAACTTTAACTGGGATCCTGCTTTCTTCAATGATATCCAAAATTGGATCGATTTTCGGATGGCTATCAGGATAGTAGCCGTGCTCCAGCGAGTTAAACTCAATCATTTTTATTCCTGGGAGCGATAACACACGTTTGGTTTCTTGAATCGCATCATCTTCTTTTGGATTAATAACAGCACATCCAATTAACTTATCCGGATGCCTGGTGACTAACTCGGAAATGTAGTTATTCTGGTCTTTGATCGATTTTCCTTCTAACGCCGATACTACTCTTAAAGAAATTTGATTTCGTTTCATATCGTCTAGTAATTCATTTTCAAGATATTCAAGAGTCTCGCTATCTCGTCTTATATGCGCATGTATATCGATTTTCATATTTCACACCTTCTTATTTCTACATTGAAATATTTATACATAATAGCATTGGTCTACTACATAGCATCCCAATGCTTTTTTTAAAAAATCATCCTAATATCCCGAGATAAACACCGACTATTCCAAAAATCATCGTAAAGAAAATTAATTTGATTGCAGAAACCTTTTTCTTAGAAATAAGATAATACATTAACCCAGTATAGAGTAGTCCCAAGATACCTGGCATTAAGTTATCAAGTGTTTCCTGAATACTAATCGTGGTATGTCCGGAAGTGTATTTAATTGGGATATTCATAGTCACTAATAGAGGTATGAAGCCACCTACAATAATATATGCTGCAATCCCGGCCAACTCTGAAATGTTACTAATTAACCCGGATGATTGAATCTTTTCAACAAATTTAACCCCTTGTTTATAACCTTGGAAAACTCCTAGATAACGAATTCCAAGGGAGACAATTGCCATGCCTATGACAAACATAATCGGCCCTATCCATCCAGCACCTGCACTAACTAATGATATTGCTAATCCGGCAAGAATTGGTCTTGCAGTACCATTAAGGAGAGAATCCCCCAATCCGGCTAATGGGCCCATTAAAGCTGTTTTTACAGCGTTAATTGAACCAGGATCAATATCTCTTTCCGTTGCATATCTTTCTTCCATTGCCGCAGCTACTCCAACTGGAATCGCAGATGTGATGTCATTTGTTAGAAAGTATTCCATATGCCTTGCATAAGCCTCTTCTTTTTCTTCCGGATCATCATATACTTTTTCAATAACAGGCATCATTGCTTGGGTAAAACCTGCATTTTGTTGACGTTCATAGTTGTTGGCAGCACGGATGGTCATTTGATTCCAAAAAACCTTCCATAAATCCTTTTTCGTTAACTTCTTTGTTTGTTCGTTCCCCATATTTGTCACACTCCCCTTAAGTTGCTGATTTATTATCAGCAATCTTCAGATAGTAATACAACGACACACAAATTACAGCTAATAAGGCAATCCCAATCATATTAATTTGCAGATAGGAGGCAAAGAAGAAGCCTAAGAATAGAAACGGCCAGAATTTTTTAACTTGGATAGTCGTTAATAATAGTGCAAATCCGACTGCACCAATCATCGCCCCACCTACGGATAAACCAGTAATGATTTTTCCTGGAATGGCATCTATAATATGTTGAACAAAACCTGCTCCGAAATAAATCGCCAAGAATGCAGGGATACCATATAAAACAGCATTCATTAACATTGGAAAAATAGTATTATTCAAGACTAAACCACGTATATTTAACTTGGAAATAGCATTTTCCGCCCTCCGCATAAAATATACATTTATTACTGTGTTTTGGAAGGTGGTTGCAATTTGTCCAATAAAGGAAACAGGAAGGGCAGTAGCTACCGCCAACTTTGTCCCACCTCCAGCGAGAACGGCAATACCAACCGCAATTGCCGTACTGAGCGTTGGATCGGGCGGGTTAGCTGTTCCTACGAAAATAACCGCAAGGAACATTAATTCTACCGTGACACCAACTGCCAAGCCGGTATGAACATCACCCATAATTAAGCCAACGATTGGCCCAACAAATATTGGCCTAAAGATATGAGTTTGGAAAGTATGAGAATCAATAAAAGCGATTGTTACAAATAGACCAACCAAAATTGCTTGCCAAAGTATACTCATTGTTTCTCCCCCTACATGTTACATTTTATTTAGAAGCTTTATAACATCTTGACTGCGTTCATTTGGAACCGTACGAACTTCAAGACGAATGCCTTTCTCAGCTAATTTTCTAAAATTGCTTACGTCCTCTTCATCTACCCACAAGTTGCCCAGAATTTTTGACTTTCCTTTTTTCATATTGATATTTCCAATATTAATATCCTCTGCACCAACACCTCCTTCAATAAGCTGCAGTGCTTCTTTCGGCCCTCTTGCTAATAAGAGAGTTTTCGTATTGCCAGTATCTTCTTTTATTATTTGAATCGCTTCATCTATTGTTAAAATTTGAAGATTAATATTGTTTGGCGTTGCCATCTTTAATAGAGATTTTTGAAAATCATCATTAGCAGCTTTATCATCTGCCACAATAATTTGCTCTGCGTTCGCATACGCAATCCATGCGGTTACAATTTGTCCATGAATTAAACGGTCATCAATTCTAAATACAGTAATGTTCATTTATCCCACTCCTTATAATTCGCTTAAACCTAAGCTGTTTTTACTAGATTCATTCAATAAAGCGGATAGTTCCTGAAGGTTCTTTCCTTCACGAGTTAAGATAGCTTCAACTAATACAGGTAAATTTACTCCATAAAAAACAGCAATATCTTCATTGTTAAAAGAAAAGCGGCTAGATACGTTGAAAGGAGTTCCACCAATAATATCGCAAAATATTAGCAATTGATTGTCAATTGGGAGCCCTTTCATTTTTTCGTTCATGGCATCTATTAATTCTTCTTGTCCCATATCTTTTTTGAAAGAGAGATATTCCACCCCTTCGGCTTCACCAATTAACATTGTTGCTGAATGGATTAATCCTTCTGCTAACATGCCGTGTGTAACGACCAAAATATTAATCATTTGATAACCTCCATAGATACTCGGCATTTTTATGAAAAATATATTCAAGCTTATCTTCCGGAATATTCATTTCATAGAATTTTTCAATTTCAATATTTACTAGTTTATAAGGCCAATCAACCCCAAAAACTACACGTTCTGGACCAAGAATTTCAATAGATTTTTTTAATACTTCTACATCCATTTGTCCCGAAGTCTCAACCCATACATTGTCCAATTTCTTTATAGATTCAATAGTAGATAATCCAAATTCATAGTATCCGGTGTGTGTAAATAAAAAATCAATCTTCGGAAATTTTCTTGCATATTCAGCCCAAGCATATGGAGTGCTAAGCGGCGCAGTGCCAACATGTGTTTGTACATGGACACCATATTTTTCAATTTCAGCAAAAATATCATATAAGCTTGGTGTGTTGTCAGGATAGTATCCATGCTTCCACGAATGAAATTTTATCCCGTTCATTTTGTATTCACCTAAACATTTATGGACTTCCTCAATTGCATCTGGAGCCTTTGGATTAATGAAGCCGTATCCTTCGATGACTCCAGGGTATTCCAACATCGCATTATAAATCAGATCATTTTGTGCTCTTGTCGAAGTGCCGGACAAGCTGCTAATTCCTGTTTTTGTCACACCATATCTTTTTAATTCTTCCACTATTTCTTTCGGTGTATTTTCTTCACCGGAGCTAGTTTTACCTAAATGAGAATGGATATCATAAATTTTCATCTTTATTCGCCTCGTTTTTAGTTCATATCATTGACATCTAGTGTTACTCGGTATTGGTATATATCAGAACGATAAAACATTTCTACATATTCAATTGGAGAATCCAATGAATCATACGTAACCCGCTCTTTATAGAAAACAGGGATATTATCCTTCAATCCCAAGCTTTCTTTGACTTCATCGCATGGCATTTGAGCTTCTAAAAGTTCATTAGCGTACGATAATTCCACTCCTTTAGCCTTTAATGTTTCATACAAGGAAGTAGATTCGTTGAATTCGGATTTTGTTATTTTGAAATTACTAGACATTTTAATATAAGCCTTGTGTAATCCAACAACTGTATCACCGCTTAGCCTAATTCTTTCAAGATAATAAACATCATCACCATCCAAAATATCCAAAGATTCAGCTATTTTATAATCTGCTTGAACTATCTTGAAATCGCGAATGATCGAAAGGGATATTTCCCCGTATTTCTTCACATCTTCGCTAAAGCTTGTTAGTTTGCGTAGATCATAATTATGCTTAATCGTTGAAACAAAAGTCCCCTTTCCTTGATATTTTTTCACTAATCCTTCGAATTCTAAATCTTGTATTGCTCTACGAACTGTAATTCTACTAACCTCGTATAATTTTTGGAGTTCAACTTCTGAAGGTAATGCATCGCCTTCTTGTAATTCCTTTTCGATAATTTTCTTCTTGATATCCTCAAATATTTGATAATGCAAAGGTAGCTTTGAATCTTTATTAATTATTCCTTTTGACATCCACTTCACCCATTACTATTTTATTATTCATCATAACGTTATAACAAGTAATGATATGACGTTATAACCATTCTATTTCTTTCATTATTTTAAGTCAACTATATTTTCTGCATTTTTAAAAGATTCCTTCTTTGATGGAACAAGTGAAACAAGGGGACGGTTCTCATGTTTCCTGGGGAAACATGAGAACCGCCCCTTGTTTTTTGTGAATTTATTTCCCGATAAGGTATAATAACAAAAACTACGAATGGGAGGTGTAGCCATGGTTATCCAAAGTAATATGCCTGTTGCTGGGATTATTTCAGCTTGGCCGACAACTCAAGGCGTTTTCATTAAATATGGAATCGATACTACCACAAACAGGCCTTTGGACCAAGTAATTTCCGATATAAGCCTTCCAAGCCTTGTTGATGAATTAAACAATACTATCAATAGTTCGGATGTTACCTGCATTAAAGGTGGCTGAAGAATGCCAAACAAGGAGTAGGTTACTCCTTTATAATGAAAAAAGCACTCTGTATTTAGAGTGCTTTTTTCATTACTAAGTTCGACCATATTGATATTTTCATAAAGAAAAATCCCACCAGAGATTTTATTATTACTTTGTATTTCCGCAATAAATTCTGCTTTTTTCAGTAAGAGATGGAAACTCGAGAACCGTCCCCATGTTTCGCAACAGCTACTTGATTTCGTCCATTTTTTTTTGCTTGGTAGAGTGCTTGGTCTGCTTGGTCTACAAATTTACCGTTGGATTTTTCGTCGTATTGGGCTATGCCCATGCTGATGGTAATTGGTATCTGGATATTGTTGTAATAAAATGGTGTGTTATTTGTCAGTATACGCAACTCTTCTGCTATCTCTTCTGCTTTTTGTAAAGTTGTTTCGGGTAGCAATATAACAAATTCCTCTCCACCCATCCGAATTAGTGTATCCATTCTGCGGATTCGAGTATTTAACATTTCTACTAATCGTATTAATATTTCGTCCCCACAAAGATGTCCATACATGTCGTTAATATTTTTAAAATGATCGATGTCAAATATAATAATTTGTAATGGTTTCAGTATTTTAGAAGGATTTGTGTTATTACTCTCCATTGTTTGAACAAGATATCGCCGATTATAAGCACCTGTTAATGGGTCACGAATACTTATTTCTTCTAACCTTTGCATAGTGCTTTTTACCTTAATTCTATAGTAAGCAATGATCAATATAATACTTATATTTACGGCAGGGTTTAAAATTAATACTACTAACTTATCAGTATCTTTATCGTCAACATTAAGGTAAAGAAATTGCATTGTGAATTGTATGATTGCATAACCAACAATTACCAACATTGCCGCAAACCAATTTGGAAATGATATTATAATGAGATAGCTTGGTATAATTAAAAGTGACCATAAAAAAGTATCTGATTCATCAGTAAAAACAAATAGAGATAATACAAAGGGTAAAATCGTTGTTATTATTATTAATACTGCTCTTAGTACCTTCTTCATAAAATTCCTCTCTCATTTAATAAATCCCGATTGTATGAAAAACCAATATTAATGCATATTTCACAGCAACTTAACATTCTTTCCATTCTAAAGTTCCAATTAAAATATATTTTAAATAGTGATTTATTTCAGAGTTTCTTTCGCGAATGATTGAAAACATATGAATAAGCTCAACTAATTCTTTACGTTGTAGATTTGTCATTAATGTGTCTATAATTTGTGTCTTTGACATTGTAAATTCTTTTTCTTCTAAAATTGGAATTGATATACTTTGTACAGACCGTAAATTCTGAAACAATAACTTTTTTACTTGATTATGACTTAAGCGTATAGTTGAATAGTATTTTTTGTTATGATTATGTATTACTAACCTATTTCCCAAATAAATGTCACCTCATTCCTTTATACGTATTCAAATTCTATAAAATATTAATTATTTTTTTCTTAAAGCGTATTAGCAATCATTATTCTTTAAAACTTTTAGAACGATTACACTTTAAATTTTCCGACTAGCTTCTGTAATTCTTCGGCCATTTTAGATAAGGACGATGCTGATGCCGAGATTTCCTCCATCGAGGCCAATTGCTCTTCAGATGCGGATGATATGTTTTGTGACTCTACTGAAACTTTTTGTGATTCCGTAGAAATAGTATCAATAGAATGAACCACCTTTAAGGTGCTTGCCGACAATTGCTCGGAAGCCCCGGAAATCTCTTGTATTTGGAATGCAACATGATCGACAGAACTCTTAATTTCTTCAAATAATTTCCCAGCTGTATCGACTAATTGCGTTCCTTGACTAACTTCCAATGCTCCGGCATCCATTTGTTGAACGGCTTCTGAAGTATGGGTTTGAATATTAGCAATTAATTGGGTAATTTGTCTCGCTGATTCAGATGATTGCTCAGCTAGGTTTCTTACCTCCTCTGCCACTACGGCAAATCCCTTACCGTTTTCTCCAGCCCTTGCAGCTTCTATCGCTGCATTAAGTGCCAAGAGGTTCGTTTGCGATGCTATGGTCGTAATTACTTCAATAATTTTTTCAATCTCCTTAGAATGTTCATCCATCATATGAACTACTTGTGCTAACTCACTCATAGTAGAATTTATGGAGCCCATTTGTTTTACTGCATGCTGAATTGCTTGGTTCCCTTCCATCGCTTTTTTTGAAGCTTGGTTTGAAAAATCGGAAGTTACTTTACCGTTTTCTGCAATCTCGTGAATATCAAATGACATTTCATTCATAGAATCAACACTTTCATGCACGCTTTCCGATTGTTTTTCAGAGCTAGCTGCCATTTCTTGTATGGTAGTAGTTATCATTTCAGATGCTTGACTAGTTTGTTCCGCACTCGCGGTTAGCTCTTCTGAGGCGGAGGCAACTTGCTCGGCGCTTAAGCTTACTTGGCTAACTAAAAGACGAAGATTTTCCTTCATTTGATTGAATGATTTTGCTAAAATACCTATTTCATCTTTATTTTTCACTTTAATATCATCCGGAGTTAAATCACCTTTCGCAATTTGCTCTGCTACCTTTACAACTTTTACTATAGGGTTCGATATTCTGCTTGACATCATTAATCCAATAGTAATAGCCAATAGAAAAGCAATAATACTAATAATGGAAACAATCATAACTGCTGTGATGACCATCTGAGAATTGCTTTTACTACCTTCATTCATTAATTTTTGCTGTCCATTAGCCAAATCGTCTGATAATGGCCCCATTTGTTTTCCTAACGGAAGTAATTCCTTTTCATAAAAATAAATACTGTCCTCTTGCTTTTGATTATTTTGAACCATTTTGAATAATTGTTCATATTTTTGATTAAATTGCTGATTAAGCTTATTTAAGTTATTAAGGCGATCTTTATCTACATCTCTTCTCGTTAAATTAATGGTACTACTAATTAACTTTGTAGATTTTTCATTAGCTGTTTGCAAATCCATTTTATATTGTAAATCGTTTTTAATAAGATAGCCCCGCAGACTACTGAGTTGTTTTTCCGTCTGAACTTGTAATTGTTGTGCATTTGATAAAATAATTGCACGACGGTTAATTAAATCAGTATCCGAATCATCTATTTTATGTAGATAGTAGACAGATATACTACTAGATATGCCTAACAAGATAGCAATACTTAAGAAAGATAGGGTCAGTTTTTTCCTAATAGTTAATTTCATAATAAACACCCTTGTTTATGAATTATTTTTTATTTATTTCCATTTATATTAAATTTTTTGCACACAAAAATCTTCCGTTTGATTTATCGGTAATATAATTTCAACGGTGGTTCCTTGATTAGGTTTACTTGTAATATTAATCATTCCCTTATGCTCTCCAATGATTTTATGACAAACCATTAAACCTAAACCCGTTCCCTTTTCCTTAGTGCTATAAAATGGTTCTGCAATTTTTTGCAAACGATCTTCCGATATGCCACAACCATTATCAATAAAAGAGAAGATTATATGTTCCGAATCATATTTCTTTGTCTGAATGGTAATGGTACCTCCTTCAGATAAAGCATCTAAGGAATTATGAAGAATATTAATAAAAACTTGTTTGATCTGACGATAATCACAATAGATGAGTGGCAATTCCGAATCCATGTCTTGTACAACATTCACATTTTTTAAAATGGATTGTGTTTCAATCAATCTAACAACCATTTGAATTAGATTATGAATATTTACTTTTGATATTTTCATTGTTTGTGGCTTGGAAAAAGAAAGGAATTCATTAATAATAACTTCAATGTCATTGATTTCTGACAATGAAATATCAATATAGGTATGCGGTACATTTGCTTCATGCTGCATTATTTGCAGAAACCCTTTTACAGAAGTGAGAGGATTCCTAATTTCGTGTGCAATACCTGCAGCCAGTTGCCCTACAACCGATAAAATTCCATTCTTTTGAATAAAATCATCTGTTTTCTTGCGCTCCGAAATATCGCGCCCAACTACTACCAAATAGGTAACTTCGCCATGCTTCCCTAGCACAGGATTAAGTTGAGATTCAATATAAATCCAATGACCGTTTACATGTCTAACGCGAAACTCTATTTGACCAGGTTTTCTACTTGAAATAATTTGAGTAAATTTATGTCGAAGAAGTGGGGTATCATCTGGATGGACCCAGTCATAGTCCAATTTCTCATTATCCAATTTTGGAGAAAATCCCAATACTATTTTATGGGACGGGGATGCATATGTTATTCTTCCATTTATATCACATATACATACTAAATCCTTCATATTTTCTGCAATGAGACGGTACGAAAATTCACTTTGCTTTAAAGCCTCTTCTATCTTCTTTTTTTCGGTAATATCGATACCAGAACCTATTACTTCTACTACTTGTCCCGCTCTTTGAATAGGGCGTAACGAAGCAATGTAATAAATCCCGTTTATCTCACTTTCATAGCTTACCTTATCCTCGCCATCCCATGCTCTTTGATAGAATCGTGTCATTTCATTAGCAATTTTATGAGGAAGAAATTCAGCTAGTTCTTTTCCAATAATTTGTTCGGGCAATAGCCCCAAATGATTAAGTAATTCACCATCCCATATTGTATGAATAAATTTGTCATCCTTTTTTATAAACTTAAAAATCATTCCTTGTTGCTTTCTAATCGTATCCACTAATTCTTGACGTGCTAGTTGTAATTCCTCTTCCATCCATTTCTGATTTGATAACTCTTTCGGGATACCGTTTCGAGGAATGAATTGTTCTATTACTTCATACTTTTGTACAATTTGGTCAGGTGGTATCGGTTTGCTAAATAAATACCCCTGTCCTTCATTACATAAATTTCTTTGAAGGAAAACAAGATGTTCTATTGTTTCAATTCCTTCGGCAACAACAGTAAGATTTAATTGATGTGCCATCCCAATTATTGTTTTGACAATCGTTGCATCATTACTATCCTCGATACAATTTTTGATAAATAGTTGGTCAATCTTTAATTTATCTATAGGAAGTTCTTTTAAATGAAGAAGAGAACTATAACCTGTTCCGAAATCATCAAGACTTACTTGTACGCCTAAGCTTTTTAATTCCTTCAAAACAATAATGCCGTGCTGAATATTCATTAACATACTTTCTGTCACTTCAAGCTCTAGATATTCTGGATGAATCCTCGTTTCTTCTATTATCTTTCTAATCATTTCGGTTAAATCAGGCTGATAAAAATGTCGAACCGAAAGATTAACGGATATCACACTCGGGGGAAGACCGGACTCCTGCCACATCATATTTTGCTTACATGCAGTTCGCAAAACCCATTCCCCAATCGGTAGAATAAGTCCTGTTTCCTCTGCAAGTGGAATAAATTTATCTGGTGTTATGACCCCTTTCTCCGGATGTTTCCAGCGTAGCAAAGCTTCCATGCCTACGATTTTCCCTGTAGTTAGACTTAGCTTTGGCTGATAAAGCAAGAATAGCTCATCTTGCTCCATTGCGTTTTGAAGCTCATTTTTTAATTCGACATCCTTTTGACTTTCTAGATTTTTCAAAAGAACAACTTGCTTTTTACGCATAATGAAATACATAACCAAAAACTCAATGAAAAATATTATTATCACAAAACTTATATCTACTTTTAATCCCATACAATCCGCCTCAATATCTGGCTTACTTCCTTCCTTTCTTCTAGAATTTCACTCTTATTTTGTATCAGAGATCCTATGAAATATACCGTTTAAAATCATATTAAGAGATAACAATAATAATCCACACAACCAGGACTAAAATACCAGTTGTTACTAGTAAAAAATAACCACACGATCTCCAAAAGATATCATATTACAATTTTTTCGTTTATTCTAGCTTTTTCGACAAAATCCTACAATATTTTTATGAAACACAGGGACGGTTCTCGTGTTTCCTGAAAACATAGTTGAAAACATGGGAAAAACACGAGGACGGTTCTTCTGTTCCCATGTTTATTCAATAATATTATGTGTTTGTGTTTCTATGAACTGAAAAACATGCCATTGTCGGGACATACATATGTTAAAGACATTTCTACGTCCGTCTATTTTTGCGCCTAATTGCAATTCTTCCGGCGACATGAACCTAGACGTCCCCCAAAGTCTTCTTCTTATTAAATTCATTATTTCAGATCTTAGTTATATGATTTTTAAAATCATACAAAATACTACCATCATAAAAATCAACCGCTACATACCCCTTTTTCAGCCATTACATGATATTCAATTACCATTATTCCTAAAGTATTTACTTCAAATCTTTCCACAACTTTATGAGAGTTACAGGTACTCAACCCACTACGTAAGAATTGTATAACCTTCATTTTGTGGAAGTTACCGAGAGATGGGGGCAATGCGCCAAATATGGATTAAAAAGAGGGAAACACAAGAACCGTCCCCCTGTTTCTGAGCATTGCACCAATATAGATTAAAAAGAGGGATACACAAGAACCGTCCCCCTGTTTCCGAGCAATACACCAACATTGATAAAATAAAGAGGAACACAAGAACCGTCCCCCTGTTTCTGCTTCTGTTTCGCCCGAACAATGCATTGAAAAGGGGGAACGCAAGAACCGTCCCCCTGTTTCCCACTCATCGAATGTAGTAATTGATGATGAGTTTCTTTTTCTTCAATTCTATTGCTACTTTTTTGGCTTGTTTTTTTGTTTTGAAATTGGCTTGGAGTTTATAGTAGACTCCAGATTTTTTAATGGTTACTTGGCCGTTATATTTTGTTTTGATTAGTGTTCCAATTCTTTCGACGTAAGGTTTACTTTTAATTACTCCTAAGTCAAGGTGTCCCTTATAATTTACTTTTTTCGGTTTGACTGCTTTGCTTAAGGCGCTTACTTTTTTCAATCCTGTTTTAACGCCGGATTTTGCAATCGGAGTCACTTCTACTAGGAGGTGTTTTGTAACATCTTTAGACGTTAGTTTATAACTAGATGTATGTGCACCTTTTATAAGTTGTTTTTTACCGTTGGTAACTCTGTACCAGTTAATGATTGATTTTCCTTCTTTATCTCCATCAGCGTCTTGGTACTTATAGGTAACGTGCAATGTTTTTCCTACTGTTGCTTCCCCTAATATTTTCACGCCACTTACAGACGGTGCTGTATTTTTGGTACCGATTTTACCGATGAAAATACTCATCACTGGTTTACCATTCTTGATTCCTTTAGAAGCAATCGGAGTCACTGCAAATCCGATATATTTTCCTTTATCTTTCGCCGTTAGTGTATAAGTTGAATGTACGGCCCCTTTTATGATTTGTTTATTTTGCCCTTTACTATTATCAGCTCGATACCACTGGAATAGCGATGCTCCTTGTGAATCATGGTCTGCATCTGTATATAGGTACGTTCCTTTTAAAACAGTGCCTACTACTTTTGCACCCGAAATAGCGACATGACTAGCTACTGGTGCTTTATTCTCACTAGTTTTGTTTGGAACACCAAGAACTGTAAAGGTACTAAATTTACTAATTTGGATTTTTATGCTTACAGGTAATCCATTTTTATCTGTTATAATTTCTCCCTTTAATAATTCCTCTGTTCCATCTGTATGCTTTACATATACACGTAATGTGTTTAGGAAAGCTTTTCTTGCTGCTGGATCAGATGGTAGAGATAAATCTTTTAACGGAAATAAAACATCTGTCTTTAAATTAGAATAATTCGTTTCAATCGTAACTGGATTACCATATACATGAATATCTTTTGTTTTGTCTCCTACTGCTTTCTTCACTAAAGCTGATGAAAGCGTTTCTTGATTCGCTTTTTTCTGATCCGTTACTTTCCGAATTGGTACTACTCGGAAATAAAGATCCTTACCTTGTCGATTCAATGATTGTACCGTATCTTTTGGAAGCGAAACAGTTACGCTTGGTGTTTGGATTTGTAAGGCGATATGGTTATCTCCTAATTGGCCAAGTGACTTCTTCAAGATATTCACTTTCATTTCATCAGCGATATTTTGCGGAAGATCAGTCAAAATGATTGTAGAAATATCTTGTTTTTGAGCAATGGCTTTCTGGACAACCTCTTTGGCTTTATTTTCATCGAAATTGACTTCATCGACTTTTACACCATTTTCTATTTTGCGCACAATTTCAACCTTTGCCGCTGTACCATTCTGTCCTTGGCCGACAGTAATATCTACTTGGCGAGAGTTTGGATCATCCGCAGGTAAACGTTTCACCGTAATGGTGTAGGTTTTGGTTGTTCCATTTTGAGCTGTTATTACGATGGTAATATCATTATTACCTACTGATAATTTAATAGGTCCAGGATTCATAGACCCATTAATTGTCATTGTAGCATGTTGATTTGCTAATATTGGTTTAATCGATATAGTAGAAACACCATTATCTACTTTTGCTGTATAGTGCTCTATTGCTGGATTAAAATCAGGAGATAATGCAATATTATTGGAAATAGATAAGCCTGACAAAGTGGCATCACTCGATAACCATTTTACATAAAGCACAGTGTTATTAGTTACTTTTTCACTTGCGAAATTCCATGCTTCGGTCAGTGCTTTATTCTTATACCAACCTGCAAAAATATAACCTGTTTTCGTTGGTTCTTTTGGCGCTTCTATGTTCGTGTTGTATTCCACTATACGACTTGGTACTGCACTTCCTCCATTAGATTCGAAGGTTACGGTATAGCTGTTGATTTTCCACTTGGCATAAAGATTTGTGTCATTTGTTACCTTGTCATTTGCAAAATCCCATGCTTCGGTCAAACCACTATCCTTATACCAACCTGTAAAAGTATAACCTGTTTTCGTTGGTTCTTTTGGCGATTCTATGTTCGTATTGTATTCCGCTATACGGTTTGGTACTACATTTCCTCCATTGGAGTCAAAGGTTACAGTATAGCTGTTGATTTTCCACTTGGCTACTAAATTCAAGTTGGATGTTACCGCTTGATCAAAATTATATGCTGTTAAGAAAGTTGTATCGGTGTACCAACCTTCGAACGTAAAGCCTTCCTTTACTGGATCCGCTGGTTTTGTTGCTATTTCTTGATACTTCACCATTTCATCTGCGACATTATTGCCTCCATCTGTATCAAAATGTACAGTATAGCTTTGTTTTTCCCATTTGGCATAGATGGTTGTGTTATTTGTTACCTTGTCATTCG
>NZ_JBYSWK010000075.1:0-16072 GCF_058781025.1 Heyndrickxia sp. FW510-T9
GGCCTTTAAGGCCAAGGCCGGTAAGAGAGGCTTTCAGCCGCAGAGCAAACCACCAGTTCACACTGGTGGTTTTGATTGTGTGTAAGTATCAAGGGAATTATTTGCAATTTTTTAGACTTAGATTATTTTACTGTCTTGACGGTTTTTCAAAAAATTAAATAAGGAAAAAGTGTTAGCCCAACTAAAAATGTATAATGAAGTTCCCATCTGAATAGCAAGGATGAAGCTAGCTCAAAATAGCATTATGATTTAATTTTCAATAGGAATATGGGTGAAATAATTGGTTGATAATGTGAAAAAATGGGCTGGATTTAGAAAAAAATCCGAAAGAAGACTTAAAAAAGAAGATATTACGATTGTGGATGCAGATGCGGCAAAGAAAGCGGTGGTGGCAACTGCCCTCGGAAATGCGATGGAGTGGTTTGATTTTGGAATTTACTCTTATTTGGCTGTGACGATAGGAAAGGTGTTTTTTTCTGGCGTGACTGGTCCACTCCAAATAGTGTATTCGTTTGCTACATTTGCTGTAGCGTTTATCGTTCGGCCTCTTGGTGGGATGTTTTTTGGCATGCTTGGTGATAAGTTGGGTCGAAAAAAAATATTAACTATTACATTAGTGTTAATGTCTCTTGCTACTTTAAGTATGGGTTTGATACCGAGCTATGCAAAGATTGGAAATCTGGCTCCTGTTCTTTTGCTTCTAGCGAGATTGGTTCAGGGATTTTCCACAGGTGGTGAATATTCAGGTGCCATGACGTTCATCGTTGAATCTTCACCCGATAAGAAAAGAGGCTTTTTATCAAGTGGGTTAGAAGTGGGAACGTTAGTGGGATATATTGCTGGATCGGGCATCGTGACGATTCTAAGTTTTATGCTTGGACCAGATAAAATGCTGGATTGGGGATGGCGTATTCCGTTTTTCATTGCCGCACCGATAGGTCTAATTGGTCTTTATTTGAGAAATAATTTGGAGGAAACTCCTGTTTTTGAAGCAATGAATGAAGATAATCACAGAGAGAATGAAAAAGGGTTAATAAAAAAAGTTTTTGCTTTTCATTGGCCACAGTTGCTTAAAGGGATGGTTTTAGTTTTATTTTTTAATGTTGTGGATTACATGTTGTTATCGTATATGCCATCTTATTTAAATGTTGTTCTCGGTTATAAAGAAACGAAGGGTCTTTTGTTAATTCTAATTGTAATGTTTATCATGATTCCTATTGTTTTACTCATGGGATATTTCAGTGATCGGATAGGGAATAAACGCATTATTTTAGGAGGCTTGATTGGAGTAATTCTTCTGTCTATTCCATCGTTTAAAATGATTGAAAGTGGAAGCAATTTGATGGTTTTTTTAGGCCTAATGATATTAGCCATCCTATTAGCAACCTTCGAAGCAACAATGCCTTCCATGCTGCCTTCTTTGTTTTTTACACAAGTAAGATATGTTGCATTGGCCATTACATTTAATATTTCAGTTTCTATATTTGGTGGAACAACCCCATTGGTTTTGTCGTGGCTTATAAAAGTGACAGATAACAAGATGATTCCTGCTTATTATATTATGGCCGCTTGTTTAATTGGTATTGTTACCATGATTTTTGTAAAGGAAACCACCGGAAAAGCGTTGCGGGGATCGGCACCAGCAGTTGAAGAAAAACATGAAGTTGCAGAGATATTAGAGAATCCTCAAGACGCAATTTGGTGGAAAGAAGAAAAAGTAAATATTGAAGAGAAAATGGCTGAGTCGGAAGATGAAAAATAGTTGAGAACCGTTGTTTGTACACTCAGAGAGGAAATCTGCACCTCTTTCGGAAAGTCCAACCAGCTGTTCTTTTCCGTTTTTAATGATGCAAAACTTATAATAATCCCTTTATTTCATCTAATTGTTTTTCGAGCTGAATTCTTTTATTTTTAATTTCTTCTTCTTCCTGACGAAGTACGTCTAAATGGTTTGTTAGCTGTACGACAACTTCATGTATGAACTGCGAATCACCACATCCGTATGCATGTTTCAATTTGAATAATAATTGAATTTCTTTAAGACTTAGCCCTAATTCTTTAAACTCTATAATAACTTGATAATCTTGAATTTCTTTTTCTCCATAATCTTTCCTATTTCCTTTCCATTTTGGGGTTAGTAAATTTAATTCTTCATAATGCCTCACAGTATCCTTTGTTGTATTCAAAAAAGCAATAAATTCTCCAATTCGCATTTTTTTCACATCCTAAAAAAGTGATTGACATGGGGTTAACCCCGCATATTTTAATGGAAATTAAAAGGAGGTATTGAGATATGATTTTATTATGGGTAGCAAAAATTTTAACATTTGGATATGGTGCATTATCCACATTAGCCGGCTTCTTGCAATATCGAAAAAGAAATATTCCAAAATGGTCGGCACTTGGAATGGCAATCATCGGCATAGTGATTATGATTTGTTCTATTTATATAAATATCAATACAAATTTACTTTATCTATTAATCTTTTGTTTTGTTCTTATGCATATACTAGCTATCGCAAATGGAAATCATCTTTATGGAAAAGTTAATATAAAACACCATGTAATCAGGTTCATTTTTTCCGTTGTAATTGTTTTGCTTTATATTGTATAAAATGATGGACACCCTTCCATTAGTATTTGCGATAAAGGGTGTCAGATTCTCTTAGTTCTTTACAAATAATGAACGTAATTCATCGGGAACATCACGACTTTTTCGTGTAGCAGCATCCATCGCTACACTTGTTACAAGGGCATCGGCACATTTTTCGCCATGTTGGTTGAAAATTTCCTGACGTAATACATAACTGCTCCCACCGACTTTTTCAGGCTTTGTATGAATCGAAAGTCGGTCGTTCTGTCTGCATTCTTTCCGGTAATTAATATTGATGTTGACCGTTACGGTTTGGATTCCCATTTCAAGAAATCGATCATAAGGCAATCCTGCATTCTCATACCAATTTTCGCGACCCCATTCAAGATATTCTAAATACTTCGCATTGTTTACATGTCCGTTTACATCAATTTCAGTAGAGCGGACGATGATTTCTAGTATGTCTTCCATATTATCGTCACCTATTCTTGATTTTTATTTACATGATATCACAGTGAAATTATTTTATCGGGATCTGTTTCTTGGATTTCTAAATCAATAATGAATATTAAATTAATTTTGTATGGAGTCTTGAAAATCTTCATCACATAATGGAAGTAAGAATACGTCAATTAAATCATTAATAAATCAGAATAATGATGTGGTATAATGACTTCAATATTTGAAAGGTGGTGTATATTATGAGTGTAAACCGTGAAGAATTAAAATACAAAATTGAGCAAATATCTGAACAGGAAGTTGTTAAGGTTCTTGACTTTATCGGGCATTTGGAAGCGAAAAGGGAAAAAGAAAATTATGATTATCTAGATGTAGAAGTTTTAAGCGAAGATGAGGAACTTATTAGTCAGGTACAAAAAAGTCGTGAAGATCGCAAAAATGGGGCTATTTATGATCAAGAAACGGGACTAGCATATCTTCGTGAAAAAACTTTGTAAAGCCTCAAAATTACCCAGAATCCCCCAGTAATCCATTCATTATTTGTTTGTCTGTAAGAGTTAGGGTTTAAGATAATTGATCCTAGTTTTTCAGGTCAATGAAGAAGATGCAATTGTTGGGATAGATGGAATTAAACAAAATCGAAAAAACGTCCATTGGGTGAAATGAAAAATCCAAGCATAAAATTATCTAACATACCTCAATAAAAATGCCTCAAATAACTTTCCGTATTTTACCACTGAATTAGCTCCAGCTTAGAAGTGATATTAATATTATTGTAAAGATACTTCTCTTTTTAAATCGACATATTATTTGGTTATTTAGTGCTGAAAAGTCCTTCATAAAAGGGCTAGCTCCGATTTTAATCAAACGTTTGATTAAGAAGTTACTAGGGTGAATTTGGTCAAAAATTAATATTTCATGTAACTTAAAGAAAGTAGGTTCTTCCATTACTTTATTCTCATCCTTACATTATTTCCTTCATTTCTCCCAGAGTGAAATTCATTGTTAATTTTTTCGTTTATAAACAATATTATTACAGCTTTTTCGCAAAGATAACAGATAGATTAGTAAGATTGAGCATCTTTCCTATTTTTGAAGAGATCAGAAGTCGATAAAAGTGGTATAACTAGTGATTTTTCCACTTCATTATTGATAACCAGTGAATGTATTCTTTAATTCGTTTTTGCAAATAGATTAAAGGAAGATTCAGAGATAAGGTTATGAGAAAATAGTATTAAATTTTGAGTATAATTGACATTTATTGAGGAAAATTTTACTATTATAGTATTAATGAGTTTATACTATGCTGAATAATAGCGAACTATATTAAGAAATATTTAAATTGCCTACCAACAAGAATTGCAGAAGATTGATTCCTTTAAGGATACTTCTGCTTTTTTTTATATTAAGATTTACTAGTAATGCAAAATAAATCTTAATATTCAATGGAATTCATCTACTAGCAATTATTTAACCATTACCATTTATTTGGAGTGATTATATGAAGTATATTGCACACATTCGTGAAAGTGACAACAAAATTCAAACGGTGGAGGAACATTTAGTAGGAGTAAAAGAATTGGCCGAAAACTACGGAAAAAAACTTAATATCGAACACATTACAGGTCTTGCTGGGGTACTTCATGATTTAGGGAAATATACTAATGAATTTAGAGATTATATATTAGAAGCAGTAAGCAATCCTAATGCGCCTCCGAAAAGAGGAAGTGTAGATCATTCAACTGCAGGTGGGAAATTACTGTATGAATATTTCCATTCTGAAGTGGGGAAAGATCCCTACAAACAATTACTTGCTGAAATAGTAGGTAATGCAATTATTTCTCATCACTCCTACCTTCAAGACTTTATAGATCCAGAGCTAGAATCAAAATTTTTAATTAGGGTCCGGGATAAAGAGTTAAATGAATTTGCTCAAACAAGACACGAGTTTTTTGGAAATGTAATGTGTGAGAAATCGTTTTTTGACTATGTTAATCAAGCGGAAAATGAACTAAAGATTTATGTAGAGAAAGATCAGTCCAAGCCTTTTGAAGAAAAAGTTATGTATTTAACTAAATTTGTTTTTAGTGCTTTAATTGATGCTGATCGAACAAATACAAGATTATTTGAAGAGAATCAAATGAGAGAAACTAATAATAGAGACGAAACTCCCTTTGAAACTTATTTCGAAAGACTCAAGTCAAAAATTGATTCTTATAGGGAACACATAGGGGCGAAAACTCCAATTAATCTATTAAGAGCTGAAATGTCAGAACAGTGCGAAAAGTTTGCGGAGAAATTATCTGGAATCTATACATTATCTATTCCAACTGGTGGAGGGAAAACATTAGCTAGTTTAAGATATGCCTTAAAGCATGCCAAAATTTTTAATAAAGATAGGATCATTTATGTTGTCCCTTATACAACTATTATAGAGCAAAATGCAGAAGAAATTCGAAAAATACTGAAGGACGATATCAATATACTAGAACACCATTCAAATGTTATTGACGATGTAAATGATGATGATGAGAATCAAGATGGGATTATGAGTATACGTCAAAAGTTAAAATTGGCAAAAGATAATTGGAGTGCGCCAATAATTTTCACAACCATGGTTCAGTTTTTAAATGTTTTTTATGCAAAAGGAAGTAGAAATATTAGAAGGCTCCATAACTTAAGTAATTCAATAATTATTTTTGATGAGGTCCAAAAAGTGCCTATACGGTCTGTCTCCTTATTTAACCAATCTATCAATTTTTTAAAATCATATTGTAATTCAAGCATTATTCTTTGTACGGCAACACAGCCAGCACTAGATTATGTTGAACATAAATTAGAAATCAATACAGATGGGGAGATCATTGATAATCTTGACCATGTGATAGAAGCGTTTAAGAGAGTAGAGGTGATTGATAAAGCATCCAATGAGACATTTAACAATGAAATACTTTCTGAATTTATAGAAGAAAGATTAGAAGAAGTTCAAAGTATTTTAGTTATATTGAATACAAAGTCAGTTGTTAAGAAATTATTTAATCTATTAAAAGATGGAGTGGATAATATACCTGTTTTTCATCTAAGTACGTCCATGTGTGCTGCACATAGAAATAAAATATTAGATGTAATAAGAGAACACCTAAACGCCGGTGATAAAATCATATGCTTAAGCACACAACTTATTGAGGCGGGAGTTGATGTTAGTTTTGAATGTGTCATTCGTTCCTTAGCAGGGTTAGATTCCATTGCACAGGCAGCGGGTAGGTGTAATCGGCACGGAGAAAAGAGAATGCAATATGTCTATGTAATTGATCATGAGGAAGAGAATTTAAAGCATCTAAAAGAAATAAAAGTAGGTAAGCAGATTACTAAAAGAATTCTTTTAGATATTCATATGGACAAAACGAATCATGGGGGTCATCTATTATCAAGGTCAGCAATGGAATGGTATTTTAAAAATTATTATACCGAGCTTAAGTCAGATTTAAATTACTTTATCCCAAGGCTAAGAAAAGAAATGACAGAATTATTGTCTTCTTCAAAAAGCGATAATAGCTACGTAGAAGCATATTTCCATAACAAAGGTGAATCTCTACCTTTATATATAGCTAACAGTTACTACACAGCAGCTGAAAACTTCCGAGTTATTGAAAATAATACTACATCTGTTATTGTGCCTTATGAAGATGGAAAAGAAGTCATTGCTGAACTGAATGGTGATGGTACTATTGACGACCTTTCAAAACTGTTACGTAAAGCACAGCAATATACTATTAATCTTTATACTTATGAACTCGATCAATTAGATAAAAACTCAGCGTTAGTATACTACATAGATGGAAAAATTTTAGCTTTAAAAGAGGGGTTTTATAATAGCGAATTTGGTCTTGACCTTGATGGGGATAGTGGGTTCGGTGTAAGCGTATTTTAAAAACCCATCAACACTAGTGATAGGTTTTTAAATAATATAATGTATTTTTCAATCCACGCTATAAAAGCGACAATAAAATTATACCATGATTAGAAAAGTTATATGAACTTTCATACAATATATTATTTAATATATTGCGCAGGGAATAAATTAATAGTACAATCTAATTGAATGAATATACAGAAAATTCAGGAGGTGAATAAATGAGGAATTCAATAGAATTTGAAGTTTTCGGAAAGTATGCGTTGTTTACAGATCCCCTTACAAAAATGGGGGGAGAAAAGTTATCGTATCAAGTACCGACATATCAAAGCTTAAAGGGAATAGTTGAATCTATTTATTGGAAGCCCACTTTGCTTATTGTGGTGGATGAAGTGCGAATTATGAATAGTATCCGAATGGAGTCAAAAGGTATTCGACCAATCGAATATGGAGGAGGAAATACACTCGCCAACTATACTTATCTAAAGGATTTGAGATACCAAGTTCGCGCCCATTTTATATTTAATCCTTATCGTCCAGATATGGCTTTTGACCGTAACGAACACAAACATCATAACATTCTTTTGCGTTCTCTAAAAGCAGGGGGAAGAAGAGATATCTTTCTAGGTACCCGAGAATGCCAAGGCTATGTGGAACCATGCGTATTTGGTGAGGGTGAAGGATTTTACGATAATTATGGTGAAATCCATCTAGGCACAATGATTCATGGTATCAACTACCCGGATGAAACAGGTAGAAACGAAATGGAAGTGCGCCTTTGGAATCCAGTGATGAAAGATGGCATCATTCAGTTTATTCGACCTGATCAGTGTACACAAATTAGAAAGATAACGGATTTTAAGCCTAAAACTTTCAATGAAGAAAATGTGGAATCAGTTAATAATCTTTATACGAAATTAGCAGAGGGGGGAATCAATGAGTTGGCTATTAAATCTCTATGAAACATATGAAGCTAATTTGGATCGAGTTGGAAGAATCGAAAAAAAGCATAATGATCAAGAATATACACTACTACCCATTTCTCATACAACCCAAAATGCCCACATAGAAGTAGAAATCACCGAAGATGGAGAATTTCATTCGGCTACCTTAGTTGATAAAAATGACGCAAGCACATTAATTCCATGTACGGAGGATTCTGCAAATCGTGCTGGTTTAAAAATAGCACCCTATCCACTTCATGATAAATTAAGCTATGTAGCGGGAGATTTTGTAGCATATGGTGGGAAAATAAAGAAAGAAGAGCCTTTTTCATACTATATTCATCAACTAAAAGAATGGGCAGACTCACCATATGCTAATAAGAAATTAAAAAGTATTTACACCTATTTAAATAAAAAACAATTGATCAAAGATCTGGTAGAAAGGCAGATTTTATGGCTGGACGCTAATGACAATTTAATAGAGAAATGGGATAAAAATGCCGAAGCTTTGTATGGTGAAAAACCGCCAATATTTTCAGTTATTAACGGTGGTCAAGAAGGTGCTTTCATTCGATTTAATGTGTATTCTCCAAACGAAATTTTATCGAAGGTTTGGAAGGATAAGAATATGTATGAATCTTTTATTCTATTTTATAAAGAACTATTAAGTGACAATGACCTTTGTTATGTAACGGGAAAAACATTACCGAATACTGATAAACATGCAAACAAAATTAGAAATGCTGCAGATAAAGCAAAATTAATCTCAGCAAATGATTCCAGCGGATTTACATATAGGGGTCGGTTTAGTAAAGGTAATGAAGTTGCAAGTATTAGCTATGATGTATCCCAAAAAGCTCATAATGCTTTAAAGTGGCTAATTAATCGTCAAGGAAAAACAGTGGACCAGCGTGTATTCCTTGTGTGGGAAAACGATGGTCAGAAAGTTCCTAGTCCCACAGAAGATGCTTATGGTACATTTCCTTTTGGTTCTAATGAAGTGATAAAAAAGGACAGAAGGTCGTTTACCAACCAAGAGTTTGCTAATGAATTTTCCAAGTCTTTAGATGGTTACCGAAATAATTTAACATCGAAGGCAAAAGTAAATATATTAATATTGGATTCAGCAACCACGGGTAGATTGGCAGTCCTACATTATCGAAATATGGATAAGGAACTCTACTTAAATAGACTCGTTCAATGGCATTCTACATGTGTTTGGGTTCATCGTTATCGTAAAAATAATGAGGGAGAGATTGTTCAATTTTTTGGTGCTCCAGCGACTAAGGATATCGCATTTGCAGCTTATGGGCCAAGAGCGGGTGAAAAAGTAGTAAAAGGATTAATGGAAAGAATGCTTCCATGTGTATTAGATGGTAGAAATATCCCAATGGACATTGTTAGAAGTGCGATTCAACGAGCATCAAATCCTGTATCAATGGAAAAATGGGAATGGGAAAAAACATTGAGCATTACTTGTGCATTAATCAACAAAAAGGAGGGTTATAAAGTGGGATTGGACATCGAAAATAATGATCGAGATTATTTATTCGGACGTTTGTTGGCGATTGCTGATGTCTTGGAGAGAAGAGCATTAGGGAAAGAGGAAACCCGTTCTAGTAATGCCATTCGATATATGAATTCATTTTCAAAGCATCCGGAAAGAACTTGGAAAACCATCCAGGATAGTTTACAACCATACCAGGCAAGACTTGGTGCAAAAGCAAACTATTTATCCAGTTTGATAGATGAAATAGCTTCAAGAATTCGAGTGGAGGATTTTAACAATAGACCGTTAACAGGTAAATATTTACTAGGTTTTTATAGTCAACGTCATGATTTATATCAGAAAAAAGAAAAAAATGATGCGATTGAAAGCTCTAATTAAAAGGGAGGATTACGAACATGACAGTTTTAGATCATAAAATTGATTTTGCAGTTGTATTATCTGTAACCAAAGCCAATCCCAATGGGGATCCGTTGAACGGTAATCGTCCTAGACAAAATTATGATGGTCACGGTGAAATTTCAGATGTGGCAATTAAGCGTAAAATTAGAAACCGCTTACAGGATATGGGTGAATCTATATTTGTTCAATCTAATGACAGAACGGTAGATGATTATAAAAGTTTAAGAGAGCGTGCTGAAGCTAATTCTGAGCTAGTAAAAATATCAAAATCTAAAAATAGTTCCAATGATGAGTTTGCGACAATTGCATGTAAAGAGTGGTTCGATGTTAGAAGCTTTGGTCAAGTATTTGCATTTAAAGGCAATGGTGGGTCAGGTGTATCTGTAGGTGTTAGAGGACCAGTATCCATTCATACAGCGACTAGTGTCGACCCGATTGATATTACTAGTATGCAAATTACGAAAAGTGTAAATTCCGAGCCAGGAAAGGAAAAAGGCTCTGACACAATGGGAATGAAACATCGTGTAGACTTCGGGGTTTATGTATTTTATGGAAGCATCAATACACAATTAGCGGAAAAAACCGGATTTAATAATGAAGATGCAGAAAAAATTAAGCAGGCACTTGCTACCTTATTCGAAAATGATACGTCTGCTGCTAGACCTGATGGAAGTATGGAAATACACAATGTGTATTGGTGGAAGCATAACTCAAAATTAGGTCAATATTCTTCTGCTAAAATACATAGGTTATTAAAGATTAATAGTATGGTAGAAGAACCCAAAACGATTAACGACTATTCTATTACTTTGAAAGAATTAGAGGATTTAGAAGTTGAAGTCATCAATGGACTTTAATGAAGAAGACTATCTTATGCTGTCAGGGATTCAACACTTTCAATTTTGCAAACGTCAATGGGCGCTTATCCACATAGAGCAGCAATGGGAGGAAAATGTTAGAACAGTGGAAGGGCAACATCTTCATAGAAATGCTGATAAGCCCTTTACTAGAGAGAAGCGTGGCAATAAACTCATTGTTCGAGCTATGCCTATAAAGTCTAATGTTCTTCGAATCACAGGTATATGTGATGTAGTAGAATTTGTTGAAGATGATAAAGGTGTTGAAATAAATGGTGCTGAGGGAAGGTTTGTAGCATACCCTATCGAATATAAACGCGGGAAACCAAAAATGAATGATTCGGATGTACTACAATTAACTGCACAAGCAATGTGTTTAGAGGAAATGCTTCTTTGTGAAATAAGCACAGGTTATATGTTTTATAATGAAGTAAAACATAGAATGGAAGTACCTATAACTGAAAATGATAAAAATAGAGTAAGAATAATTATTGCAGAAATGCAAGATTATTACAAACGAAGGTATACACCTAAGGTGAAAACAGGATTATTTTGCAACAGTTGTTCCCTTCAAAATATTTGTTTACCGAAATTAATGAATAAACGAACTGTGAAAAGTTATATTGAAGGGAAGATCAATGAGTGAAGAAACTTCTGAATACACTTTTTATTACACAACCAGACGTTTATTTATCGCTAGAGGGTGAAAATATTATCCTTCTTAAGGAACAAGAAAAACTAGGGAGATTGCCTCTCCATAATTTAGAATCAATCGTTTCTTTTGGATATACTGGTGCTAGCCCAGCGTTGATGGGATATTGTGCAGATAATAATATTTCGTTAGTTTTCTTAACCGTAAATGGACGATTCCGTGCTAGAGTTATTGGAAAAAGTCGGGGAAATGTCGTTCTAAGGAAAAAACAATATCGGATATCAGATGATGAATTGTTGTCAGCAAAAATTGCCCGTAATTTTATTATTGGTAAGGTTTACAATAATAAATGGATTATTGAAAGAATGACAAGAGATTACCCTTTACGAATAGATGTAGTAAGGTTTAAAGACATTTCTCAACATTTATCTTCTATCATACTTGAAATAAGGGAATGTGAGGACCTAGAAAGGTTAAGAGGGTTAGAAGGTCAAGCTGCAATAAGCTACAATAGATTGTTTAATCAAATGATACTACAACAAAAAGAAAATTTTTATTTTAACACTCGTTCTCGAAGACCACCTTTAGATAATGTGAACGCTATGCTATCTTTTGCTTACACTTTGTTAGCTAATGATATGGCATCAGCATTAGAAGGGGTTGGTCTCGATGCATATGTTGGGTTTTTACATCGAGACCGACCTGGAAGAGTATCTTTAGCGTTAGATGTAATAGAAGAGCTGAGGGGTGTTTTTGCCGATAGGTTTGTTTTATCGTTGATTAATAAAAAGATTGTCAACAAAGAAGATTTTCTAAAAAAGGAAAATGGTGCAGTTATTATGACTGATGAAGCTAGGAAAAAGTTTTTAACTGCATGGCAAACAAAAAAGCAAGAAAAAATAACGCATCCATTCTTAGGAGAAAAAATACCTTGGGGATTAGTACCTCATGTTCAAGCTCTATTATTAGCACGTTATTTACGTCATGATATAGATGAATATCCGCCATTTTTGTGGAAGTAGGTGTATCCTTTGTTGATATTAATTACTTACGATGTAAGCACAGTTAATAATTCTGGTCAAAAAAGACTAAGAAAGGTTTCAAAGGTTTGTCAAAACTATGGTCAAAGAGTTCAAAACTCAGTGTTCGAATGTATTGTAGATGCTACTCAATTTGCTTCCTTAAAAATAGAACTTGCCGAAATTATTGATAAACAGCAAGACAGTCTTAGATTTTATCAGTTAGGCAATAATTATAAAAACAAGGTAGAACATATCGGAGTGAAAGAATCAATTGATTTAGAGGGCCCGTTAATTATTTAGTGCGAATGTATAGTACACATAAAAGATTGGGTTCATTCGCACCAATTTCCCTAATAATAATTTGCTAATTTATACAGTTATTTAAATGTTCTTTAAAAATATTTAAAGAAAATGGTGTTTTTTAATCAAAATTACGAAAATAAAGGTTATTTTGATCAAAATTCGCTGTCGCATCCTACATGGATGCGTGGATTGAAATGCGCTAATACTACGCGGGGTGTTAACGGTACGTCGTCGCATCCTACATGGATGCGTGGATTGAAATTTCAATTATGATGACACACGAGGTATCGTATAGCGTCGCATCCTACATGGATGCGTGGATTGAAATTTCCATTGCGTGTCAGGGACGCGAAGAAGTCTTGTCGCATCCTACATGGATGCGTGGATTGAAATATCATATTCCGTATAAGTCGGTTGACGATGATTGGCGTCGCATCCTACATGGATGCGTGGATTGAAATATCAAACGAATTACATCTGCATTTAGCCGATTTTGTCGCATCCTACATGGATGCGTGGATTGAAATGGTAATAGCTTCATTTATTTCATTCCGATCTAAGTCGCATCCTACATGGATGCGTGGATTGAAATCTTTTTGTGTTTTTATTTCAAAAACTTCCATCAGTCGCATCCTACATGGATGCGTGGATTGAAATTGTCTAAACACTGTAAAGACAATGATGTGAATGCGTCGCATCCTACATGGATGCGTGGATTGAAATAATCCATTAGCAGCTGCCTCTCCTGATTATTCATGTCGCATCCTACATGGATGCGTGGATTGAAATACATAAGCCATACCTTGACAAGCATTTTCCGCCCCGTCGCATCCTACATGGATGCGTGGATTGAAATTCACGTACTATGGGAAATCAAAGTCGTATATCCTTGTCGCATCCTACATGGATGCGTGGATTGAAATAGACTAAACGAAATTCTTAATGTCAAATGGAATGAGTCGCATCCTACATGGATGCGTGGATTGAAATAAAAAATGGACTATTTCTTTATCTTATCCAGTGTGACGTCGCATCCTACATGGATGCGTGGATTGAAATTGCTTTTCGACGATTAACCAACCCTTGAACCACTACGTCGCATCCTACATGGATGCGTGGATTGAAATTGTTCTACGACTTTGCTCTAATTCTCCGTTTAACGTCGCATCCTACATGGATGCGTGGATTGAAATTGTCAATGCTGGTTAAAAACTCCAAGTCAACTTGGTCGCATCCTACATGGATGCGTGGATTGAAATTATTATGATATAGATGAATTGTTTAGTTGATAAGTCGCATCCTACATGGATGCGTGGATTGAAATTTATTCTTGATGGAACCTCAAACATAACTCACAGTCGCATCCTACATGGATGCGTGGATTGAAATCAACAAACTATTAAATATGTACTTTGATATGTTGTCGCATCCTACATGGATGCGTGGATTGAAATACCTGTCTTTTTTTCTGTCACTTATTTGGATCCTCGTCGCATCCTACATGGATGCGTGGATTGAAATTCAAACCTTGATGTAGATAGCTTGGCTAGATATAGTCGCATCCTACATGGATGCGTGGATTGAAATCTCTCCCCTTTTATATAAATTAAGACGGACAATTTAGTCGCATCCTACATGGATGCGTGGATTGAAATTTCAGTTGACCTACTTCGTTTCCATCCTTCACGCGTCGCATCCTACATGGATGCGTGGATTGAAATACCGCATGGAAGGCGAAGCAGACGATTGGGGCGAGTCGCATCCTACATGGATGCGTGGATTGAAATAACTAACGGGGAGTAAAGCGAAACAAGCGAAAGTTCGTCGCATCCTACATGGATGCGTGGATTGAAATCAACAACGGTATTACTTCCAAACGAAACAATGTTGTCGCATCCTACATGGATGCGTGGATTGAAATATTCAAACTTTTATAGGAAGTTTTTTCTTTCTTTGGCGTCGCATCCTACATGGATGCGTGGATTGAAATAACTAAGAAAGTATCAATATTGCCATGTTTGCGAAGTCGCATCCTACATGGATGCGTGGATTGAAATTTCACAAACTTATAAAATTTATTACTCTCAAAAAATGTCGCATCCTACATGGATGCGTGGATTGAAATTAAAACTAGTTTTATAGCTGTTTGATTCAAATGCGTCGCATCCTACATGGATGCGTGGATTGAAATCAATATCTCCATCCTTATCTTTGTACCAACAAACGTCGCATCCTACATGGATGCGTGGATTGAAATTAAAAAGATGATTTTTAATGTAAAGAAGGTGTCCATGTCGCATCCTACATAGATGCGTGGATTGAAATCTGCAGAAGGTCAAATTATTGAGCCAGGAACACCGGTCGCATCCTACATGGATGCGTGGATTGAAATCCATGTTAGGGCAATGGTTGTTAGTAATAAAGATGTCGCATCCTACATGGATGCGTGGATTGAAATTAATAGAAAAGAGGTTTTTTATCAAGTGGGTTAGAAGTGGGAACGTTAGTGGGATATATTGCTGGATCGGGCATTGTGACGATTCTAAGTTTTATGCTTGGACCAGACAAAATGCTGGATTGGGGATGGCGAATTCCGTTTTTCATTGCTGCACCAATTGGTCTTATTGGTCTTTATTTGAGAAATAATTTGGAGGAAACTCCTGTTTTCGAGGCAATGAATGAAGAGAACCATAAAGAGAATGAAAAAGGGTTAATAAAAAAAGTTTTTGCTTTTCATTGGCCACAGTTGCTTAAAGGGATGGTTTTAGTTTTATTTTTTAATGTTGTGGATTACATGTTGTTATCGTATATGCCATCTTATTTAAATGTTGTTCTCGGTTATAAAGAAACGAAGGGTCTTTTGTTAATACTAATTGTAATGTTTATCATGATTCCTTTATAATAATCCCTTTATTTCATCTAATTGTTTTTCGAGCTGAATTCTTTTATTTTTAATTTCTTCTTCTTCCTGACGAAGTACTTCTAAATGGTTTGTTAGCTGTACGACAACTTCATGTATGAACTGCGAATCACCACATCCGTATGCATGTTTCAATTTGAATAATAATTGAATTTCTTTAAGACATAGCCCTAATTCTTTAAACTCTATAATAACTTGATAATCTTGAATATCTTTTTCTCCATAATCTTTCCTATTTCCTTTCCATTTTGGGGTCAGTAAATTTAATTCTTCATAATGTCTCACAGTATCCTTTGTTGTATTCAAAAAAGCAATAAACTCTCCAATTCGCATTTTTTAACCTCCAAAAAAATAATTGACAGGGGGTTAACCCCACATATTTTAATGAACTTAAAATATAAAAAATGGGGTGTTGAAGTATGGTTTTATTATGGGTAGCAAAAATTTTAACATTTGGATATGGTGCATTATCCACATTAGCCGGCTTCTTGCAATATCGA
>NZ_JBYSWK010000076.1:0-15423 GCF_058781025.1 Heyndrickxia sp. FW510-T9
GAAGTGAGGTTTTTTTAATACCACGCTTGAAGCTCTTTAGAACCCCCGGCATAGCCAGGGGTTTTCGAAACCATAAAAAATGAAAGCACCGCCGTTGGGCGGTGCTTTCTAAAGGATTAATTATTTACCAATTTTATCTACTTCGTCTTGATATTTACGCACTGTATCAAAGTTGGAATCCTTAGATTTTACATAACCTTCATGTGTGTAGATAGATTCAATGATCTTCTTACCTTCTGGATCTTTTCCAATTTTTACGAATGCATCAGCAATTTTATCTGCCCATTTCTTTGAAATGTCTGGACGAATACTGATTGTATCATTAGGGATTTTTTCTGTTAAGAATAAGTAATGAGTATCTTTGTAAATGTTAGGATATTCTTTTGCTACGATGTTACGAGCATCTACGAATACTGCTGCAGCATCTACACTTTTATCCATTACAGCCATAACGCCTTTATCATGTCCTTGTAATGTTACACCTGAAACATCTTTTAGAGCGTCGATGTTACCATGCTCTTTTAAGTATACAGCAGGCCATACAAAACCAGCTGATGAAGTAGGTGCTTGCCAGCCGATTTTTTTACCTTTAAGATCAGCTACAGAATTAATACCAGAATCATTTCTTACAAGCATTCCTGAATAGTAATAATCAACTAGTTCATTTGTCTGTTGACCAGTATCAGGATCAACACCATAGCGTTGTGCTTGAAGAAGTACATTTGCAGCTTTTTGTTTGTGAGCTAAAACATAGTCAGTAGGTGGTAAGAAACCAATTTCTAGTTTTTTAGATTTCATTGCTTCTACAACAGCATTGTAGTCAGTTGTTACAGTAACCTTTACATTAATGCCAAGTTCTTTCTTAAGCAGTCCTTCTAAAGGTTTCGCTCTTGCTTCCAATGTTTCGGCGTTTTGAGACGGTACGAAACCGATTCTTAATTCTTTTATGTCACCATTTTTTGTTTTATTGGAGCTTCCACATCCAGCTAATGCAACAGCAGCAAGAGAGAGAGCAAGCAATAACACAGCAAACTTTCTAATCATATTTTTACCTCCGTGGTAATAGTTTTTAGAACACGAATTAAATATATAATATTTTTCGAGTAAAATAAACAAAAAATTTGCATTCTGATAAAATATTTTGAAGGTAGTTGACAGTTGTTGAGATTGTGTTAAGCGAGGGTTAATAGGAAGTTAAAAAAGAGTAAATATTTTATATATCAGCATACCTTTTTTGGATTTTTCTGATAACTGAATAGATTTTCATAGTTGCTTCTTTAGTGTAAAATAAATGATAGAAGAGTTGATAGAAAAGTTATCGAGAAAGGAATATTATAATGGATAAAATGGAACTAGTCATCCTCGAAACGAGTGATGTTCATGGAAGTATATTTCCAATTAATTACGGAAATAATCAGCCTTTTGACGTTGGCTTAGGAAAAGTAGCTACATTAATAAAAAATGAAAAACAAAAGCATGCAAATGTATTGTTAATTGAGAATGGTGACCTGATTCAAGGGACACCACTAACATACCATTATGCACGGATCCAATCTCACCGTTCGAATCCAATGGTTGTGTTAGCTAATGAATTAAACTATGATGCTGCTGTTTTTGGGAATCATGAATTTAACTATGGAAAAGAGATATTAGCTTCAGCAGTTAAAGAATCCACTTTCCCATGGCTATCTGCAAATATTCTAAGCAAGAAGACTGGTGAACCATACTTTGGCAAACCGTATTTAATAAAGACATTTGAAACAGGCCTAAAGGTAGGTATTTTAGGATTAACAACACCGTATATCCCAAATTGGGAGCAACCTCAGCACATAGAGGGAATGGCTTTTGAAGATGCGGTTGAGACCGCAAAAAAATGGGTGCAGCTTCTTAAAAAGGAAGAAAAGGTAGATATTATAGTGGTTTCCTATCATGGAGGATTTGAATGCGATTTAGAAACCGGTGAGCCAACAGAAACACTTACCGGTGAAAACCAAGGATACCAGCTTTGCATGGAAGTAGAAGGTATAGATGTACTTTTAACTGGCCATCAACACCGTCAAATTGCTGGAAATATGATTAATGGGGTTATCGTTGTTCAGCCAGGCAATAATGGAATTGCACTTGGAAAGGTTACATTGCAACTGGAAAAAGATGAAGAAGGCTGGAACTGTGTACAAAAGGCTTCTGAATTGCTTTCCGTTATCGGTGTTGAAGCGGATCAAGACCTATTGGAAAAAGTGATGGTTTACGAAGCTGATACACAAGAATGGTTGGATCAGCCAATTGGAAAAATTGAAGGCGACATGCTCGTTAGAAATCCAATGGTAATTAGAACACAGGATAATGCATTAATTGAATTTATTAATAGTGTGCAGATGGAAGTGGCAGGAGTCGATATTTCTAATACTGCGCTATTCGATAATATATCGCCTGGATTTCCTGAAAATGTAACGATGCGGGATGTTGTATCAAATTATATTTATCCAAATACCTTAAAGGTTATCAGAATTTCTGGTCAGGATATGAAAGATGCCCTTGAACGATCAGCTTCCTACTTCAAACAATATGATGGTAGTGGTGAAATTGAGGTAAATCCTGCTTTTTCTACACCAAAGCCACAACATTACAATTACGATATGTGGGAAGGTATTGAATATCTAATCGATATCTCAAAGCCAGAAGGAGAACGGATAGTCAAGTTAGAATATAAAGGGGAACCAGTTGATTTAGAGAAAGAATATGACGTGGTAATGAACAACTATCGTGCAGGTGGCGGCGGTGACTATTTAATGTATAAAAACAAACCGGTCATCAAAGATATCCCGACAGATGTTTCGGAATTCATCGCGAACTATATTCTTGAAAAAAAGACAGTGAAAGCAACGGTTAATCATAATTGGAAAGTTATTTATTAAGAGTGAAAGAAATCAGTCATGAAGGCTGATTTCTTTTTTTTTGGTCAATATCATTTTTCACAGCCATAGATCATAATATAAATTATTATTCCGACTTGACTGATGGGGTTAATTATATTATAGTATGGATTTGTATTTGAAATTTTATAAGAGGGAGAAAACAATGAATTCATTGCTTATTATTATTAATATAATTGTGTTACTTTTACTCATATTGGGTCTTGGCATTATGCAGAAGAAACATGTTTCCTTTTCAAAGCGTGTATTTACTGGTCTGGGGCTAGGAATCGTGTTCGGTCTTCTAATTCACTTCGTATACGGTACTACTTCAGCTATTACAACCAATACTATTGATTGGTTTAGTATTGTTGGAAGTGGATATGTGAAACTATTGCAAATGATTGTCATGCCTCTAGTGTTTATTTCTATCGTAGGGGCTTTTACAAAGTTAAATCTGACTAAAAATATAGGGAAAATTAGCTTCTTAGTAATTGGAATTTTGCTAGGAACAACAGCCATTTCTGCGGCAATCGGAATTGGTTCTGCACTTAGCTTCCATCTCGATGGTGTGCATTTAGTACAAGGGGATATAGAGAAAGCGCGCAATTTGGAACTAGCTCAAACTGTTGATACGGTAAAAGACGCAACCATACCTCAGCAGATACTTCAGTTATTTCCGAGCAATCCATTTCAAGATTTAACAGGGGCACGTCCTACATCTACTATTGCTGTCGTTATTTTTTCGGCGATTGTAGGGATTGCTTATCTAGGTGTTAAACGGAAAAATCCTGAACAAGGAGAGCTTTTTGCAAAAATCGTGGATACATTCTATGCCATCATAATGCGAGTGGTTTCTCTCGTTCTACGCCTAACACCTTATGGTATATTAGCTTTGATTACAAAAGTAGCTGCAACTAGTGATTATGGTGCCATTGCGAAGCTTGGAAAATTCGTTATCGCATCTTATGTAGCCTTAATTATTATGTTTATCGTTCATTTAATACTATTGTCACTTGCAAAACTAAGTCCTGTTCAATACGTTCGCAAGGCATTGCCTACCTTATCCTTTGCCTTTACTTCCAGAACAAGTGCAGGAACTTTGCCGTTAAATATCAAAACACAGACAAAGGATTTCGGAGTTTCCGAAGGGATTGCTAACTTTGCAGCTTCGTTCGGATTGTCTATCGGCCAAAATGGCTGCGCAGGTATTTATCCAGCCATGTTAGCCGTGATGGTAGCACCGGCAGCAGGAATCAATCCAGCTACTCCATCCTTTATTATTACACTAATAATATTAGTGGCAATCAGCTCGTTTGGAGTTGCAGGTGTTGGAGGCGGTGCAACTTTTGCTGCATTAATCGTATTGTCCACTTTAAATCTTCCGATCGCAATTGTCGGCTTACTCATTTCCGTTGAGCCATTAATCGATATGGGCCGTACAGCATTGAATGTAAGCGGAAGTATGACAGCAGGGATTTTAACAGGAAAAATAACTAAAGAAATTGATACGAATGTATATCGTGAACCGAAACAACAATCTGCAGAAGCATAATGTCATTGAAGAGACGGACCAAATCGTGTTTTGATTTGGTCTTTTGCTTTTGCGCGAATATCTGCGCAACTTTGCGGACACCAAGTGAAATTTGAAGTGCCAATTTCACTAGTTCCGTTATCTGTGACAAAATGGACTAATTCCTTATGTTTGAGGACAGACGTTCCGTTATTATGCAAAAAAGCACTGATTTCCACGTGTTTTTATACGAATAGCGGAACCTCTGTCCGGTAAAGCTTTAAATTAGGGCTATTTAATCGAAATAGCGGATTCAGTGTCCGCCTAAAATAAATAGCACGGGAGCGGAAACTCTGTGGAGAGCAATTGACAGGAAATACTGGTATACTTGTATGGAAAAATATACATGATTTTATTCGAGGTGTAAGTGATGAATCGAAAAGAGATTGAATATAAAATAGCGGATCTAAAGGCAGACTATGTTAGACTTCAGCAGGATTTAGAAAAACTGGAGTTTGTGAAAGGAAATCTATCTCCATTAGAAAAGCAGTTAGCAGATATTGAACAGGAATTAAGTAAGTTGAATAAACAATTGGATGAACTTGAATAGAAAAAATAAGCGGGGAGTTGCCTCCGCTTATTTTTTTTGAAAAATATGTGTATAAATACACAAATTAATCATTTTTTCTAAAATACTTGACGTAAAAACAAAATACATATATGGTTAATCACATAACTAACTAACCGAATAACTAACTAGGTGGTGAAGGAATGAAATCTTTAATGGATGATAACCGTCCGATTTTTATGCAAATTGCAGAGAAAATTGAGGATGACATCATTAATGGAGGGCTCCTGGAAGAATCCCAGGTACCATCCACTAATCAATTTGCTTCCTTTTACCAGATCAATCCGGCAACTGCAGCAAAGGGTGTAAATTTGTTAGTCGACCAAGGAATATTGTACAAAAAACGCGGCATCGGTATGTTTGTCGTGAAAGGGGCACGCGCAAAGCTAATGGAAAAAAGAAAAGATCAGTTTTTTGAAGAGTATGTAAGTAAAATGATTCGTGAAGCAAAAAAGCTAGGGATAACTTCAGAAGAGCTGATGGAAATGATTAAAAGGGGGGAACGGTGATAATGAGTAATGTTGTGGAGGTTAATCAATTAACAAAAAAGTATGGAAATGTAATGGCTGTAGACAATGTAACGTTTTCAATCGAGAATAACAAAATTTACGGTCTGCTTGGGAGAAATGGAGCAGGAAAAACGACTATTATGCATATGATTACAGCGCAATTATTTCAAACTAGCGGAGAAATAAAGGTTTTTGGAGAAAATCCTTATGAAAATAAGCATGTGTTAAGTAAAATATGCTTCATTAAAGAAAGCCAAAAGTATCCATCCGGATATACCGTTAAAAATGTGTTGGATGTAGCGGCCACTTTATTTCCAAATTGGGACCAACAGTACGCTGATTCATTGATGGAGGATTTTCGGCTTCCATCGAATCGACGAATGAAGAAGCTATCAAGGGGGATGTTATCTTCAGTCGGAATTGTAATGGGTCTTGCCAGTCGCGCACCACTTACGATATTTGATGAGCCTTATTTAGGGCTTGACGCTGTTGCTAGGAGTTTGTTTTATAATCACTTAATTGAAGATTACGGAGAGTACCCGCGTACGATTATTTTGTCTACACATTTAATCGACGAAGTAAACAAGATTTTAGAGCATGTATTAGTAATTGACAATGGGAAGTTGCTTATTAATGAGGATGCAGATGTACTGCGAGGAACTGCTGTTACTGTTACAGGATTAGCAACGAAAGTGGAGGCTTTTATAGCTGGAAAAATGGTTGTTGATAAAACTCCTTTAGGTGGATTCCATTCAGCTATTGTGATGGGAAGACTTGAAGCTGAAGATATAAAACAAGCCGAGGAGCTTGAATTGGAACTTGCTCCAGTTTCATTGCAACAACTGATTGTTCATCTAACAGGTGGTACATCAAAAGATAAGGTGGTGGGAATCTAATGAATAGTATCATGCATGTTATGAAAATGCATACAAAGGAAAAATGGGGATGGTTTTATCTCTCATGGATTATATTACTTGTTAGTTTCTTTATAAATCTTATTATCGGAATTGTTACAGGTGGAACGGAACAAATCTATACGGGTGGAATGGCCTCAATCTTTATTTACATGTTAGTTGCAGGTATTGGAACGATGCAAATGTTCCAGTTTGCCATTGGATTGAGTGTGAGGAGAAAAGATTTTTATTTCGGAACTACAGGAATGTTTATTTCTGTAAGTGTGATAGATTCGATTGTATTGTTGATTCTCTCCATTGTTGAGAAAATATCAGGCTCTTGGGGAGTTAGTCTTCATTATTTTCATCTGCCGTATCTAAACGATGGTCCCTTGATCGAACAGTTTTTCATTTACTTTATTTTAATGATGAATATGTTATTTTTAGGATTTGCCATTGCAAGTATATTTCAACGATTTGGCCGAAGCGGATTACTCGTCTTTTTCGGAACATTATTCGTAATTGCTACTATCGTATCATTTGTCTTTACCCATTTTGAAAAATGGGGCACTATCTTCCGTTGGGTTGCAGAGCATTCTGCTTTCGCACTATCACTATGGATGTTACCTGTAGTATTACTATATATGATTGTATCTTATTCGCTTCTCAAAAGAGCAACCGTTTAACAAGTGTTTCAAAACAACCTACGATGTTCTTGTGAGAAAAAGGACCCGGATAATTATACAATAGCACATGTTTTAAAGGGTAGAATATGATGTTTTCTAAACGAAAAGACCGGGCATTGTTAATTTCTTCGCCCGGTCTTCTTAATATTCCATAAAAACTCTCCAATATATTGATCTACTTTTCGGTTTTCATGTAATCCGCTATGTGTTGCATGAGGATCATAGATAATTTTTTTGTGGAAATTTCCATCTGGAACTATATCTTGAAGTCCAAGAGCACTATTTAAAGAAACAACTCCATCCCCATCCCCATCTTCAGGGTCCTTTGCTACTCCTGCAATCGATAAGACCTGAATATGTCGACTAAATTCATTCCTATGGATATAAAGAGATTGTAAAAACGTCGAATTAGTTTTTAAATCAAAAATAGCTGGCCCAGTATTTTTGACATTTTGATAATAAGTTTCTCTTTGAATTCCTTTAAAAGGGCTGCCAATTGTAATAAGCTTTCGAACCTTCGGATATGGTTCATGTCCATCAGCCTGTTCGATGAAATTTGTTAATACAAGCCCTCCCATGGAATGCCCTACAACATTTACTTTTTTAACATGATATTGTTGGGACAGGACTCTCATGATTTCTTTTAACCAATTAGTCGTTTCTTGAATGCTTGCGCGATTATTTTCAAAAATGATTTGGATAAATGGATTTTTTTGAGAAATAGGTATTTCTCCATAAATATAGAGATGACCATTCTTATTTACCTTGCAAATCATTGTCTTTTTACCCCAATGGTACTGATCCTGAAACCTGGTAAGCATATAATCAAAAGAACTTGGTCCGCCTTTAAATCCATGAACGAATAGTGTGGGTGTTGATTGCGTTATGTGTTGTGATTTTGATATACCAGGTGTCATGTAGAAAAATATGATTAGTCCAAAGAAGATAATAGCAGTAGAAAAAAGGAATATCTTTTTATTGATTACTTTCAATTATTATTTCCCCCTATAAAACCTTAACATATAGTATAGGCTAATTCCCTTTGTACTATCAATTATTCCTATTTAGGCAAAGTCACCAATTAGAAGTGGATGCATAGGCTAATGTGTAGTTATTTTTATGCTTTAGGTAATAAAAAAATTTAACACCGTGGATAACTTTCTATAAAAAGTTGTCTACGTCTAGCTGCAGGTGAAATTTGCACTACAATTTCAATAGCGCCTATCGGCTAACGGATTTCTACGTCTCCTCCCTACGATAAGTCAACATCAGCTCGTGAACTACCGAGCACGGTTTCCTTTATCTCAGTCGGAGACTACGAAATCCGTACGCTAGAGCCGCGGCGCTTCCGCATTTGTTTTTAAATCCGACTGTAAAAGAGGAGTGTAAGAGCATGACAGGTAAGGTTTTGAATTATTATGCAGGCGGAAACACCGGAAGAGGATTTTATAATTTGTTCGATTCAAATTTAAAATGGTTAGATCGCCTATATATACTTAAAGGTGGTCCGGGAACAGGGAAATCAAGTCTAATGAAAAGGTTGGCAGAAGAGTGGAGAGAAAAAGGGTATTCCGTAGAGTTAATCCATTGTTCATCGGATAATGATTCCATCGATGGTGTTATTATTCCACAGTTAAAAGTGGGGGTTGTGGATGGAACGGCCCCACATGTGATAGAACCATTGGCCCCTGGAGCTGTAGAGGAATACATTAACTTAGGTCGCGCATGGAACAGTGAGCACCTTATCCAACATAAGAAAAATATTATGGATATACAATCCAAGATTAACAGTGCCTTTCAAACAGCATATCAATCCTTTTCCGAAGGCTTGCGTGAACATGATGATTTGGAAGAAATTTATATGAAAGAAATGGATTATGAAAAGGCTAATCAATTAACATTAGAACTGATAGAAAAAATCTTCTCTGAACAAAGGGACCAAAAACAAGGGGTGGTGCGTGATCGGTTTCTTGGAGCGGCTACACCAAAAGGGGCTGTTGACTTTATCGCTAATTTGACAGAAGGTTTAACAAAGCGATATTTCATTAAGGGTCGTGCTGGAACCGGAAAATCAACTTTATTGAAAAAAATTGCTTCCGTATCTGAAGAGCGAGGATTTGATACGGAAATCTATCATTGTGGTTTTGACCCACAAAGTCTAGATATGGTGATTATAAGAAAATTAGGAGTCGCTGTATTTGATAGCACGGATCCACATGAGTATTTTCCGGATCGTGAGGGTGATGAAATCGTTGATCTGTATTTAGCAGCTGTAACACCAGGTACAGACGAAAAATATGCGATTGAAATAAATGATGTTCACAAACGATATAAGGATAAAATGAAAGAAGGAACTGCATATTTAGCACAAGCAAAAGCCCTTCATGATGAACTTGAAAACTATTATATCGAGGCAATGGATTTTTCAATTGTAGATGAGATTTACCAAGAAATAAGTGATGGGATTCAAAAACTTGAAAAGTGACAAAAACGGGAGTGACCTATTAAAGTTAGAGTCACTCTTTTTCTTTGAGAGGTTTAAAAATTCACACAACTGTATTAAAGTAGATGGTAGTGAAAAGAAAGAGGAGGAACAAGTGTGAATTGGAATGATTGCATCGAGAGAACAAATACACATTCAGTAAAGTGGTCAATTGCCGATAATGAAGTGATCCCAATGTGTATTGCAGACATGGATTTTCAGGTGGCTCCGGAAATTATTGAAGCCATGGAAAAAAAGGCAAAGCACGGCATATATGGCTATACAACTTTTTGTGAAAATTATTACTCTTCCATAATGAATTGGTGGAAAAAACGATTTCAATTTCAAATCGAACGAGAATGGATTTGCTTCAGCCCAGGAATTATACCTGGAATAAATCTACTACTGGAAATATTAACGAATCCAGGTGACCAAGTAATTGTGCAAGAACCTGTATATTATCCTTTTTACAGCAGCATTGAAAATCATCATTGTGAAATCGTTACAAATTCACTTCTACTTGCAAATGGTCATTATGAAATTGATTTTGAGGATCTTGCAGAAAAGGCAAGTGATCCAAAAGCCAAGGTTATGATTTTATGCAGCCCGCACAATCCAGTTGGACGAGTATGGTCAGAAGAAGAACTAAAAAAAATATCAGAGATCTGTTTAAAACACGATGTCTGGATTATCTCGGATGAAATGCACGGAGATTTAATATATAAAGGAAACCGCCATTTCCCATTATTCAGCGTTTATCCAGAAATCCAAAACAGAAGTATTCTTTGCGCAGCCCCTAGTAAAACCTTTAATATTGCTGGTTTACAAACATCTATTATCATGATCCCAAACCATGATTTAAGAGAAAAATATCAGCAAAAACTTTTTCAATACGGAATGATGAGACCTAATGTGTTTGGCGTCGAGGCCACTGTTGCAGCGTACAATTCCAGTGAATATTGGCTCGAGGACCTGTTAAGGTATTTAGAAGGAAACCTACGATTTGTCGAAGAATATTTCAAAACCAATATCCCGGAAATAACGCTTATTCACCCTGAAGCCACTCATCTCATATGGATGGATTGCTCGAAACTAGGATTGAAAGGGGAACAATTATTTCAATACTTCCTTAAGGAAGCGAAAATCAAATTCGATGAGGGTTATAAATTTGGAAAAAGCGGTGAGTCCTTCCTGCGCATGAACATAGCTTGTCCGAGGGGACGTTTGGAGATAGCGTTAGAGCGGATTCGTGATGTAGTGCAAAGGATGGCATAAAGAAAATAGTAATATAGTTTTGCAAAAAAGCCAGTCCTCCACTGTTATCACACAGTGGAGGACTGGCCTCCTCATTTACCTAAATATCGTTTTCCTTTCGAAAAAAGGTTTGAATATTTATTTTTGAATCCTTTAACATTTTCAATATCTTCTTCGAATTCTTATTTACATAGGCATAGTATAAGACGTCTATTGTAAATAATTGCGAAACTAATGAGGTTGTGGCTGCGCTTCTAAGCATAACAGCTTCACCACCGTGATGAATTATGGAGTAGTCCACAAGACTAGCTAACGTACTTCCTTCATTTTGAGAAATACCAATAGTGTGGAGCCCTCTTTGCTTCGCAATCTGAGTCAATTTAATCACTTCATCTGTTTCCCCAGAATTCGATATGGCGACAAACATACAATCATCCCCAGCACTAATTAAGGAAGAACTTAACAGATGGTGATCAAGCATATTCACTACTGGCTTGCCGATTCTAAAGAACTTTTGGGTAAAGTCTTCTGCAACAACATGGGAGGCACCCAAACCATAAACATAGATCATGGAACAAGCATCAATCAGTTTCGCCACTTCCTCAATGCAATTGGTATCTAGGTGATTAGCTGTTTGGGAAATCGACTGGTTAAAACGCAGAGCTAACTTTTCAGCGATTAATTCCACTTCCTCATTTGGCGAGATATCTGTATATAAGTCTTCGTCCACACCTGTAGCATCGGCATATAGCCTAATCTTTAATTGTGAAAAACCTGATAATTCAATCGAACGACAGAAACGAACAATGCTGGCTGGACTGACTCCAGCCCTTTGCGCAAGTTCGCTTGTATTATAATTGACAGTTTCAACAGAATGTTGAAGAATATATTCGCCTATCTTTTTTTCAGCCTTCGAAAGGCTTGGTAATTTTGACTTTATTTGTAGTATTATATTTTCTTCCAAACTGTTCCCAACCTAGTCTAGTTTAGTTTCCTTCTGGATATCCTTTGGCACACCGAAAAGATATGTCGCAATGAATCCACCAATATAACCTGCTACTAATCCTACAATATATCCCATCCAATGTCCATTTGCTATAAGAGGGATTAATGGAATCCCACTTGGACCGATGGCAATAGCGCCAATATTTCCGATTCCACCAATTACAGCACCGCCAATGCCACCACCAATACAGGCAGTAATGAACGGGCGTCCGAGCGGTAATGTAACACCGTAGATTAATGGTTCACCAATCCCAAGAATTCCAACTGGTAAAGCCCCTTTGATTAACTGTGTTAATTGTTTGTTTTTTCTACATTTAACCCATAAAGCAATAGCTGCTCCAACTTGACCAGCACCTGCCATCGCTAAGATTGGTAATAGTAGGGTATAGCCAGTAGCGTTAATCATTTCAATATGAATCGGGGTTAAGATTTGGTGTAAGCCAAGCATAACCATTGGTAAGAAGAATAAACCTAAGATAAATCCAGAGAAAGCACCGCCAACATTCAGTACCCATGTGATCGATCCGACAAGTGCATTTGATACTACACCAGCAATCGGCATAACAATGAAGATTGTGAACAGACCGACAATTAACAAAGCAATCGTAGGTGTAACAATGATATCAATAGAGTTCGGAATAATCTTATGCAATCTTTTTTCTACAAGCGCTAATATCCATACAGCAAAAATAACGCCAATAATACCACCCTGTCCCGCAGCTAAAGCATGGCCATTGAATATATTGGTAAGTGGAGCGTCAGGGTTCATTCCGGTTAACAACGTGGCCGCACCGATGATACCACCCAATCCTGGTGTTGCACCAAATTCATTGGCTGCATTAATTCCGACATAGACAACTAAATAGGCAAATATTCCATTTTTAATGATATTTAACGTTGTAATGATGTTTGCCCAATCGCTGCTAAGATGGCCAGCCGTCAACAGGTTTGAGAAAATCGCTGCAATCCCCCCGATTAGACCGGCGCCAACGAAAGCTGGGATTAACGGAACAAATATGTTAGCGATTGTTTTTAACACCCGCTTAAATGCCGAGTTTTTATGCTTTGCTTTTTCTTGTGCCTTTATCTCAGCTGCTTTTGCCTCTACTTTTTGGCGATCAGTTAATGTAGCTCTGTCTTTTTTGGGAAATGGTTCACCAAGCTTTACTCCAGCTTCGGCCACCATAATATTTGCAACCTTGTTGACAATCCCTGGTCCAACGATAACTTGTAAGGTATCGTCCTCAACAACTCCCATCACACCATCGATTGCTTTAAGACCAGCCATATCAATTTTGCTATAATCCGTAATCGTCATACGAACCCTTGTCATACAATGGAGTAGTTTTTCGACATTTCCCATGCCTCCAACTTTCTCATAAATCTCCCTGGCCAACCTTTGTTCTTTTGATTCAGTCATCTTGATTATTCCCCCTTATATTTTTGGAAAAAATGGTACTAGAATCAGAGAATCTACTCAATAATAGCTCTAACAAATCCTTTTGCATTCACTAATTTCTGCTCTGCCACCTCCTTTGAAAGGTTTGTTAAAATCATGACAATCGCTAATTTCACATTTTTATCAGCTTCATAGAATGCTTTGTCAGCCTCTGCATAACTGCATTCTGTCGCTTGCATAATAATTAACTTTGAACGTTCGACTAATTTATCGTTCGTCGGCTTGACATCGACCATTAAATTTTTGTAAACCTTGCCGATTCCGATCATCGAAGCGGTAGAAATCATATTTAACACTAACTTTTGAGCAGTACCTGACTTTAATCTCGTGGATCCCGTTAAAACTTCTGGTCCAACTTGAACCTCAATATTAATGTCAGCATGCTTGCTTATTTCTGCATCTTTGTTACAAGCTAAGCTTGCAGTTGCTGCCCCAACCTTTTTGGCATAATCTAGCGCACCAATTACATAGGGCGTTCTTCCGCTCGCTGCGATACCGAGAACCGTATCCTTGTCTGTCAATTGAATATTTTTTAAATCTTCTTCCCCTAAAGAAAACGAATCCTCCGCTCCTTCGACAGCTACCGTCATGGCCGAAATGCCACCGGCGATTAACCCTTGTACCATGGTTGGATCTGCACTAAAGGTAGGGACACATTCGGCGGCATCAAGGATTCCCAAACGACCACTCGTCCCAGCACCTACATAAATTAGATGACCGCCACTCCTGAACGATTGCTTCACTGCTTCCACCACTTTTTCAATTTGTGGCAATTCCTTTTCTATACTTTCAGGAACGCTATGATCCTCCCCATTCATTAATCGTAAAATATCAATAGTAGATAACGTGTCCAAATTCATTGTGCGTTGGTTACGTTGTTCTGTTGTAAGTCTATTTAAATTCATGATGTACCTCCTTGGTCTCTAGCTAGCTTAAACTTTGTACCATCGTCAATGAAGTGAAGTAATGACAAATCTTTATTGGTAATTTGACCGATCACATTTACTTTTTCATCTGGTGGAAGTTCTCGTTTTATTATCTGCAGTTCCCCTTTGTATCTCCCATAAAGATTATTATCAAGGGTAATACTTCCTTTCTTTCTTAGTGTGGTATTCTCTGGATGAATGTCTTCCAGTTTATTATCTATCCGCGATTGTTCACTACGGACAACATCCCTAGAAACATCCAAACGATTTTGATGGTCCTTGTATATGTAGGAATTCCATTTCCTGTTTGTAGCCGTTGCATGAAAAAGCAAGATCTTACGATGAATGAACTCTTTAAACTGCTGTCCCGTTTCATCGGAGATACCAGGGTCCCCAATATACACATCATCGACCAAATAATCTCGATTAAGCGATAGTGATGCAGAAAGTGGATGTTGATACCGATGAATTTCCAATGTAGGAAGTGTTTCATATAAAGGTAATCGTAAGTCGTTATCACCAGGTGAGAAAGCGCTTACCTTAAACTGTTTACTTTTCAGCCAGTTATTTTTCCGATGAAACCACATTTCATCTAATCCCGTATTTGGTCTTGGATAATAATTATGCCAAGCTTCGATATTGTTAAAATCCGCTTGATAGTGAACGAGCTGTTCATAATCATATTCCTTTAGTGTACTGGCATTTAAACCGACTGTAAGGTAGTTTGATAGATTAGCCATTGTTTCAACATCAATTCCGTAATCCATTCGCAGACCTGTGATACCGCTTTCAAAAATAGCCTGAGGATCTTCTAATGACAGTCCGATATTCTTAAGGGCATCACCTGAAATGTCAATCATCAGTTTTAACCTTCTAGTCCTTACTACTTCTAACAAGGATTTCAGGCGTTCACCGTACATTGAGGCATCATCTTCCGGGATATGCAGTGATGTAAACACACCTTCAAATCCGATATTAGCCATTTCATTTACATAGTTTTCTTTTTTTTGTGACCAATCTTCATTTAGAAAAATAGAAAACCCAAACAATTGATCATCTCTTCTCTCGTATTTTTCTAGTATTACTATCAAGTGATTAACTTTTACAAGATTATTTTATTATTTATGAAATAAAATTTCAATACATAGTGAAAAAA